>VGTI01000010.1 GCA_016874735.1 Deltaproteobacteria bacterium | reverse complement strand
TCTTTCGATTGGAACAACGGGAACATTCAATACACAACTGCGACCTGTGGCAACTTCGCTTTTACAAATATGCAGGAAGGCGCCAGCTACACACTGATCGTGAAATCAACCACACAGGGTACCTGCGTATTCACACAGACGGGGTTAACATTTAGGAGTCAAAGTGCATTGACGACTGCTACGGGTACTTACTCCATCTTCAACTTTATCGTCGCTGGTGGCGACGTCTTCGTACAGATCAAACGGGGGTTCTAATCGTGAAAAATATATTGTTTATATGTTTTTCACTATTTTCGAACCTAGCATTAGGCTTTGGTAGCGATCAATTCTTCGCAGGTGGATTGGAAATTCCGTCTTTCTCGCTAGCTGGCACATCAGGAAGCCTGAGTGCATTGGCAATTGATTCCGCGGGTAATCTCTACGCAGGAGGAAGTTTTACCAGCGCAGGAAGCATTGCAGTCAATAATGTTGCCAAGTGGAACGGCAGCTCCTGGTCAGCTTTGGGTTCGGGGTTGAATGGATCCGTTTACGCCCTCGCCGTCGATTCCGGTGGTAATCTTTACGCAGGTGGGAATTTTACTAGCGCAGGAGGCGTTGCTGCCAACTATGTTGCCAAGTGGAACGGCAGCACCTGGTCAACCTTGGGTTCGGGAATGAGTGGATACGTCTCCGCCCTCGCCTTCGATTCCTCGGGTAATCTCTACGCAGGAGGGAATTTTACTAGTGCAGGCGGTGTTGCTACCAAATATGTTGCCAAGTGGAACGGTAGCGCCTGGTCAGCCTTGGGTGCGGGCACTGGTGGCACCTACGCTAACGTCTACGCCCTCGCCATCGATTCCTCGGGTAATCTGTACGCAGCGGGGAATTTTACTGCGGCAGGCGGTGTTGCTGTCAACTATGTTGCCAAGTGGAACGGCAGCACTTGGTCAGCCTTAGGTTCGGGAATGGATAGTCCCCCACTCGCCCTTGCCCTCGACTCCTCGGACAATCTCTACGCAGGGGGGGCTTTTACCACTGCAGGAGGCGTTGCTGCCAACTATGTTGCCAAGTGGAACGGCAGCTCCTGGTCAGCCCTGGGTTCGGGAATGAGTAATTACGTCAGAGCTATCGCCGTCGATTCCTCGGGTAACCTCTACGCAGGGGGAAGTTTTACTTACGCTGGAGGCGTTGCCGCAAGAGTTGCCAAGTGGAATGGCAGCGCCTGGTCAGCCTTGGGTTCGGTTATGTCTAGTAACGTCCTCGCCCTCGGCTTCGATTCCTCGGGTAATCTATACGCAGGGGGGGATCTTACCAGTGCAGGAGGCATTGCTGCCAATTCTGTTGCCAAGTGGAACGGCAGCATTTGGTCAGCCCTGGGAATGGGAATGAATGGTGCCATCAGTGCCCTCACCTTAGATTCCTTGGGTAATCTCTACGCAGGGGGAAGTTTTACCAGCGCTGCAGGTGTTGCTGCCAGCTATGTTGCCAAGTGGAACGGCAGCACCTTAGCAGCCTTGGGTTCAGGAATGGATTATAACGTCTACGCCCTCGCCTGCAATTCCTCGGGTAATCTCTATGCAGGGGGATATTTTTCTACCGCAGGAGGCGTTTCTGCCAATTCTATTGCCAAGTGGAACGGCAGCGCCTGGTCAGACTTGGGTGCGGGAATGGGAATGTTTGGTTCCGTCAGTGCTCTCGCCTTCGATTCCTTGGGTAATCTTTATGCAGGGGGAAGTTTTACCAGCGCAGGGGGCATTGCAGTTAATAATGTTGCCAAGTGGAACGGCAGCGCCTGGTCAGCCTTGGGTGCGGGATTGAATGGATCCGTTTACGCCGTCGCCGTCGATTCCTCGGGCAATCTCTACGCAGGTGGAAATTTTACTAGCGCAGGAGGCGTTGCTGCCAACCTTGTTGCCAAGTGGAACGGCAGCACTTGGTCAGCCTTGGGTTCAGGAATGAATGGTGCCGTCAGATCCCTCGCCGTCGATTCCGCGGGTAACTTATACGCAGGGGGAGATTTCACTAGCGCAGGAGGCTCTGCTGCCAACTATGTTGCCAAATGGAACGGCAGCACTTGGTCAGCCTTAGGTTCGGGCATGAGTGGATACGTCTCCGCCCTCGCCTTCGATTCCTCAGGTCAGCTCTATGTAGGGGGGGATTTTACCAACGCAGGCGGCGTTGCTGCCAACAGGATTGCCAAGTGGAACGGCAGCGCCTGGTCCGCCTTGGGTTCGGGAATGAATAGGTTCGTCAATGCCCTCGCGTTCGATTCCTCGGGTAATCTCTTCGCAGGTGGTTACTTTGACCAAGCTGATAACATGGTGCGCCCCTTTATAGCGACCTGGCTGGCGTTAACGAAGACCTGGCTTTAAGAAATGGAGCGGGACTGTGCTGATCCAGCGTGGAGACGATTTTTCAAGATCACTGTGATAACCCATTTCAAGACCTTCGCTTCTAACACAGCGTATGTGGCACCCACAAGTCACACACAACAACGCGGGTTGGAGACACGGTGATGGAGACGATGGGGACAACTGCGGTGCTCGAAGTACAGACTAATGGGAACAAATCTTGGGTCATGAGTGCTTAGTATAGAAATTTTACTGCAGACCCGAATATCCGTCACCGAAGGTGGCAACGTGGGAATAGCTGTTCTTATCCACATTTAAGACGGCTGCTCAAGGTAAGCGGCACTAATCGGATATCAGCTATTACTAGCCTTGCGCTTTACAAAAATGCCTGCATCCACCATTTTCTTGACTTCCTGACTATTGATAAGTTGTCCCGTCACATAAAGATGAATGATGTGGTTAATAAGCGTTTGGTATGGCATTCCAGCCTGTTCGGCCATGATGCAAATAGCCTCAAGATCGTCTTCTCTCATCCGGATATTTGCCCGAGCAATTTTTAGCTCTCGTAACTTAGTCTTGGCGGCTACTCGCACTTTTTTTTGCTTTGCTGCCGAAGGACGCTTTAACTTTTTGTAGTCAATAGCATCCTCGATACTTTGCTCATAAGCATCAAGTTCGTTTTTCTTGAGTTTTTGATTCTTAACCATTAACTACCTCTTATACTTTCTGGATGGGAATACGGTGATGAGCCAATAAACTTCACCGCGAACTTCGTAGGGTATGACATGAGGGTAGCCATTAATTTCCACCACAAAAATTCTTTGGCCAGCATGCCCCGGATTACGGTCATCGAACATAAGTGGGTTGCTGGCTAGCGCCTCAACCACCTCCTCAAAACTTGGACGTCCTCGAGCAACGAGTTCGCGGTTTTTCTTTTTGTCCCATCGGAATTTCAAGCTAATTATCCACCGTGTACCAAAAATGGCCGATGACGCTGTATCAGTGTACAACGTACACAAAATTTACGATTATGTACACACAACTTTGAAGTGACGGCAGTTACCGGCACCAGGGATAAGGCAGGAAGTAGGACACGTCGGCACCGGCGACGCTCGACCCTACGAGTAACGTATTGTGCTGGTCACAAAAGGCATACCAGCAAAAGGTGTGGCGCACGCCATTTACCGTCATGTTGAGCTGTGTACCATCCCATTCCCATAGGGCATTGGGAGTAAATACTGATTTGACGGACATTCCCGAGTTTTTGCAATGTTTGCCGCGGGGATACCTTAGACCGAGAAGGTACGTAATATGTCAGGCATGTTCGGCTCGGCCGTAAACTTTAATCAGAATCTGAACAGTTGGAACACCCAGCTAGTTAGTAATATGTCCTCCATGTTCGACCGTGCCTACAATTTCAACGGCAACATCACGACTTGGAACACAGCTAATGTAACTTATATGAACTCAATGTTCTACGCCGCAAGGAACTTTAACCAAAACATCAACAACTGGAACACATCTAAAGTCACCAATACAGCTGCCATGTTCGTAGCCGCTACGATATTTAATCAGAGCCTTAACTCCTGGGACACGCGCCTCATCACCAATATGAGCTCCATGTTCGTAAACTCTTACTTATTTAACAGCAACCTAGCGAACTGGAACACTAGCCGCGTCACCACGACCCAAAATATGTTTGGCCTCGCCTTCTTATTCAACCAGGATATATCAAGCTGGGATACGCACTCGGTCACAGATATGAGCAATACGTTTAATGCCGGCACCAGTGTCTACACAGCCGCCAGCGCGTCTGCACGGGCCACACTCACCGGTGCAAAAGGCTGGACCATCACTGACGGTGGGACAATTTGAAATCCGTTTTGCGTAGATCCTAAACGCGGCACGGACCGGAACCCATAAATTCATGATTTTATCAGTTCCTTTCGTCACTTTAGTTCGCCGGGACTGACCAGCGCACATGCAAAATATCTAGCCAAAATCACTGCCTATATATAGACCCGGCGCGTCCAACTTGTAGACACCCCCTGGCCACCAACTAGTCACTGCGATGTAAACTTATGTGTTCCGGGTGGGTTAGCGACATCAAGCACCCGGCTCACAAACCATTAAGTTGTTTACAGGCTATGCGCTAGTACGTTCCAAGTCATACGCCGGCGAGCATGCCCGACCAAACAATACTCCATTGATTACTTAAACCTACCAAGCCCCTAATCCTGTGCCAGGACGTTGGAATGCGCCTTGCTTTATAGAACATATAGTTTCTTAAAAAAGGAACTAATTAGCTCCACCTGACCTGAACTGAACTAACTCCTACGCGAAAGGCTTGCCCATGAATCCGATGTCCCGTTTCCGCCCCTCACTCAAGTCCCTTAGCATCATCGCCGCACTACTAACAGCATCCGTGGCCGGTAGCGTCTCGCTAGCACGCATGGCAACGATGCGCCTAGCGACAACTAGTCCAGGTAACGACACCCAAAAGTTTATAGGTGCATCATACTTCCCCAATGTCGCGCTGACGAATCAGGATGGAGTGACCAGACACTTCTTCGACGACATGGTTGCGGGCAAGGTTGTCTTAATTAATTTTGTTTACACGACATGCAAACTATCGTGTCCCCTTGAGACAGCACGCCTCCGCAAAGTTTACGACCTTTTAAAGGATCGTATGGGTAAAGACATCTACTTTTACTCCATATCCATTGATCCTGACAACGACACTCCAGAGGTCCTTAAATCCTACCGTCAGCGTTTTAAAATCGGCGAGGGCTGGGACTTTCTCACAGGTGACGAGGAATCTGTGACACTGTTGCAGAAGAAGCTCGGCCTTTTTGTCGATCAGCTGAACCCCGCGTCAAAGGACTCTAAAGAAGGTCACAGCCTCAACTTGATTGTCGGCAATCAAGCAACCGGCCAATGGATTAAACGGTCTCATCTCGAGAACGCGCAGATTTTAGCCACGATCTTGCAACAACTGCATCCCCGTCAGGCACAGCCACTAGACCTGGCTAGTTACAGTAAAGCACCAGTGAAACTGACCGCGGTAAGTCCGGGCGAAAAACTGTTCTACAGTCGTTGTGCTGACTGCCACACCATAGGTCAGGGTGACAGTATCGGTCCCGATCTAAAAGACGTCTCGAAAAAGCGTGATGGCGCCTGGCTCAGACGCTGGATCAATGAGCCCGACGTCATGCTCCACGAAAAGGACCCAGTCGCCACGGAGTTACTAACTCGGTTCAACGGCATCAATATGCCGAATCTCAAGCTAGACGACGGCGCCATTGAGCAAATAATTCAATTCATTGACAGCGAAAGCAGCAGTGCTGCTCAGACCCGATAGACGCTGAGTTGTTCCCCTAAACCTGAATTTCCATGCAGAGGAGAAAAGACATGAAAACGAAACGACACCATCACAAATCCTGGCTCTTAGCCCTAATCACAACCCTTATCACCGGAGGCCTACTAAGTACAAACGCTCGCAGCGCGACAAATCTCGTCTTAAACTTGATTTGTCCCGGTGCGGAACCAGGCACCTGTGTGGCCTCCTTTACCGGCGGCTTTCTCACTGAGGCGCTAAAATTTCCAGTCGCTGCGAATCCGACAGATAAGTCACGTCTGACTGCAGGCGCCATCGGTGGCGACGCTGTCGATCTAGACGATGGATTTCACATCTACGAGGCCGCTATCGAAGGTGGAGCTACAGGGACCAGAGCCGACGTATCCCAGTCGCTGAAGTCGGGCACTCTGACGGGTGAGAATAGCTTCGACATCCCATCTGGGGGGTCTCCTAGTCCTCTCTTTGGTGCTCAGCCATTTACACAAAAGATGCTGAGGTTCGAGGAATTTGGCACAGAGGCCTTACAAGGATCAACGGCGACGAGCCAATTACCGCAGCCAGTGGCCACAACAAATCCAGGCAACCCCGAGCTTGGTCCAGTCGCCACGCAGAGTGTTCCAAGTGGCGCTGAGCTTGATAGCTTCCTTGGCACTGCGGGGCTCTACCCCTTTCCCTCGAGACTTGCCAATACCAACGCCCCCAATCCCTGGTGGAACCTCATCTGCGGTTACCTAGGTCGGACTGACTGCACCAAGGCCGGCCCCATCGAGGGGCGCCCCGAGGGTGATGGTTGGGCGCATCAACGGTGGAACGAGTTCTTCCCGGTTAAATCGTTTAAGACGGCGCAGGCTGGCGCTAGGGTCAACCTAGGCCTCCGTGACAAAAAACAAATGCACGGTTACGCCACCGGCGAATTTGCACCTGGCGGTCTCTACCATAACACCACAGGCCTAGCTGGTTTTAACGGCACAACGGCGGGCATTCGTCCGCAAATCCATCCGCTGATGCCCGTGCAAAACTATAAGAGTCTGTGGACTTTTGACGGCACGTTCCCACTCAAACTGTTGATGGTCCGCTACGGCGAACCGGTCTTGATGCGCCACTATAACGCTCTGCCCATCGACGTGTCGGCTAATGCCGGATTTGGTCTGCACACCCTATCTACGCATGAGCACAATGGTCATAACCCGGCCGAAAGCGACGGCTACGCAGGTGCCTTCTTCTTCCCGGGACAATTTTTTGACTACAGATGGCCGATCGCGCTAGCGGGACACGACACTATCAACCGTGATGCTACTGAGCCTCTTGCCGCCACGCCATGCAAAAAGGGTGAGATCATGCGGGTCCAGCGCAAGACGGGAGCACAGCTAGTTAGCTGTGACGTCAGCAAGGACCCCAAGGGCCTCCTGGGAACCATCCGCGTCCGCGGCGATTACCGTGAGACTATGTCCACGCATTGGTTTCACGATCACATGATCGACTTCACCTCGCAGAATGTCTACAAAGGCAACGCTGCCATGATGAACTACTACAGTGCCATCGACCGCGGCAACGAAAAGATCAACGACGGGGTAAACTTACGTCTGCCTAGTGGCTCCGGACTGCCATGGGGCAACCGTGACTACGACATCAACCTCGTCATTGGCGACAAAGCCTGGGATCGCGAGGGACAGTTATGGATGAACCCATTCAATGTGGACGGATTCCTCGGTGACAATCTATTGACCAATTTCCAGTATAAGCCACGATTCGAAGTTAGGGCGCGCCGCTATCGCTTCCGTATCCTCAATGGATCGGTGGCACGATACCTGAAGTTGGCGTTAGTTCGCGAAGTTCGCGGCACCAGCGGCGCCCTCAAGGGACCTGCCGGTAGCACTGTGTCCTACGAACGTGTGCCTTTTCACCTCGTGGCCAATGACGGCAATATCATGGAACATGCTGTAGCTCTCGATGGCACCTTGGGAACCGAACGGGGCGTTCTGCCCACACAGTCGATCGCTGAGCGCTATGACATTGTCGTCGACTTTGGCAAAAATAATATCCGCCCCGGTGATAAGCTCTATTTCGTAAACTTACTCGAGCATAAGAGTGGCCGCCGCCCGGAGAAGTACATCCCACTAGCTTCTGTACTGAATCAAAGGTACAAGGCAGTGCGCACGGCAACTAGGTGGCGTGACGGCGATCCCACAGTAGGTACATTCCTGCGCCTCGACGTGGTAGCCTGCAAGTCACCGACAGGCGTGACCACAGCTTGTGACGATCTCAGTATGGATCCAGCAAACTACGTCGCTGGTAACCGCAACGGACTGCGTGGCACTTCGCTCAAGATGTTGCCCATGCCCACCTTCACTGCACAAGAACTAGCAACTGCACGCCATCGTACTTTCGACTTTGCTCGCTCTTCAGGCACGGACGCAGCGCCGTGGACAGTCAAAACTGACGGTGCTTCCGCTTATATTGCAGATACACGCCGCATCTCGGCTGCGTCTAATCTCGGCGACCTGACTGATAATGGACAGGCTCGTGTTGAGATCTGGCACATCAAAGGTGGTGTTGGTGGTTGGAGCCATCCCGTCCATGTCCACTTTGAGGAGGGTAAAATACTGGACCGCGACGGCAAACGACCGCCAGTCTGGGAGCAGTTTGCACGCAAAGACATGTTCCGCATTGGTCACGAAGTGGACTCCTCGTCAGAAGTAAACGTTGCCTACCGGTTCCGTGAATTCTCAGGATCCTACGTCGAGCACTGCCACAACACCACCCACGAAGACCACGCTATGCTTGTACGCTGGGATCTGGAAAAGCCGGGTCAAGTGCTCCTCATGCCAAGCCCCATACCAACCTGGGACGGCGTAGGTTATGTCGATTCAGTCGCCGAAGCCACCTTCCGTACTGGTCAGGCCAAATAGTGTCCCGTCAAAGTGGTGGGGTTATGCTCCACCACTTGTTTCTCAAAATCAATATCCACGCTGATGTAGTTGTTCCAATAGAGGTCCCTGATCAGATGATAATCTTAGATTGTCCTACCATCAGCCATTACAGATTACTATCTCAAGAGAGCGTACCAGCCAGGATCTCCTGTATACCTTGCTGCCAAGGCAGGCAGTGGACGCCGTCAATGATTTTACAGATTGGATCCCGCGATATGAGTAACGACACTGAGTTTTTGAAGGATCCAGAAAGTTTGCGGAGAGCTTCAACATGCCCTTCGTGAGCCATGTCTGTGCTCTTAATTTCAACAAGAAAGGTTTTCATGCCGTTGCGCTCGATGATCAAATCAATTTCCATTTTCTCATCGATTCGCAGGAAGGACAGACGGAAGGATCGCTCGGCATACTTCAAAAGACGAAAAACTTCGTTCACAATAAACGATTCGAATAGCGACCCATATTCAAATGACTGCGGTCGTGCGGGATCATCAACAGTGCCCGCCAATGCCCGGCGCACACCTGTATCAAACCAGTAGAATTTAGGTGTCCTTTTCTGTCTCTTACGTATCGCCGTATCATATGGCTGGAGGCTGAATCCAAGCAGAGTTTCCTCCAGAATCGAGTAATAGTTGGAGACAATTTTCGGATCTACCAGGATATCGCGACCGATGTTGGTGAAACTTGTCACCTTCGTATCCTGACTTGCAGCGATTTCGAGAAAACGCCGAAACGGCGGCAGTTTGCGAATCAATTGTTCGACAAGAATTTCTTCCTTCAAATAGGTTTCAGCATAAGCTTTAAGAAAAAGCACTTTATCGCGGTGTGATGAAAATGAAAAAACCTTGGGCAAAGTTCCGTATGATAATGCGTCGCCCAGATCAAACTGGTCACCTATTTCCACGTGAGTCAGTGTAAATAGGTTAAACATGAAAGCTCGGCCGGCAAGCATATTGCTTGCGTTGCGTTTTAATTTTCGGGCACTCGATCCCGTGAGAACGAATTTCTGGCCCGTTGACTCGATCAGACGATGCACCTCGTCTAATAGCGCTGGAACCTTCTGAATCTCGTCGATGATGATCCATTGTTTCTTTTGCTTAGCAACGATGTCTGCCAATCGACTTGGTCTTGCCTCGAGCGCTGCCAGATCGACGTGACTGAGTAGATCGATTTGATGGGAGTCGATGTTGCTGAAGGACTGCTGCAGAAAGGTGGTCTTACCGGTGCCACGCGCCCCGAGTAGAAAAAAGCTCTGTGATTTAGATATGTTAATAATTCTCGTGAACATGATTCAAAATTATCGTCGAAATTTGAATCACAGTCAATCTTTGCATGATCTTGAGCAGACCGAAATAAATTCTTATTAAAATCAAATGGTTATATAAATTAGAGGACGACTTGCCCAGGCTGTAGTTAGCGCAGACCCGCTTGCATTGCCGTGAGGCATGCAAGCCTAGGGAATCCCGTTCGATTAGGGATGGGAGGACGTCAATTATTTCGTCATATTATAGAAAATCATCAAGTTTCCAAACGACTCCGCCGATCAGATGTGCAAGACAGGAGGTACCGATGCAAAAGCAAGAGACTTTGGCACCTGAGCCTGTGGCGCACCCAAGCTGGCGCTACCTGATCAGCACCGTTACGAAAGTGGCGATTACGAAAGTGACGATCGGCACCTTGGTGACCATGTTGCCGTTAACTACAATCAGCTGCGGTAATCCAGAGTCTTTTAATGCACTGAGTGCGGCGCAAGCCGCAAAAGCTCCGGAACAAGATAAAAAGGGGGCCACTGCCACCGATACCGCCGAGGACGCCACAGCAACACCGCCGCAAAGCGTAGCCGGACTGTATTTACTGTCTTGTGGTGACTATATCCCCGGCCCATCTGACAAAGATAAGAGTCCGTCCATAGGTTGCGATATCACCGATGATAAGGGCGGAGCGGTCAGTCTGAGCCACATGGAAGAGAAGCGATGGATCGTCAAAAATGCACAGGGTAAAGAACTCAAGCCTCTGATCGACGATACAGAAAGCGGCAGTATAACCGGCAAGAATGGCCGGTTCAGAATTCACGCCAAACACAACTCAGGCAGCCCCGACGACGTCAAGACCGTCGTATTCCACTACAGTATGAAAGGCGGACCCGCGGCAACACTAACATATACATTCAACGACCAACCCACGCAGTTGGCATTATCTGGATCGTGGGGTGTGAAGCGCATTGTCGTCAATCCTGCTGCAAGCACTGCCACAGTAAAAAACCCGGTGGTAGACGCTGGCAAGCTGGAGATCAAATTTAAAGCGGGGAGCTCGAACGCCTTCACGGCTGTTGTGACTGGGGATCGCCCTTTCTCGCTCGATTACGATGGTTATAATAGTTTCTGGACCGGATTAATCTCTAAATCAGCTGCTGTTGGCACCCAGATATTCGCTGGTTCGATTGAAGCGAATGCAAGTAGCGCTCAAGCATTACCTAACCCTTCGCAAAAGGTCCTACCGATCGATCTAAATCCGAGCCCTGGTTTAGAGATCATACGCAACGCAGACGGCACGATTGCCTCACTGCGCATGACCGTCATGCAGCCCAGTTACGGCGAAACCAGGTGGGAATTCATCAGGGCACAGTAACTGGACGGATGCGCACGCAGATTTGTCGGAAACGCGCCCTTCATTTGCATGCTAATTCCAAGAGCTCTTTCGTCAACTGAGAGCTCTCGTAAATATCACCATGCGAGGGGACCAGGAGCTTCGGGTTATATTCTTTAAAGAAATGACGAAGCCATGCGACGTAGCGATGTTTATCATCAATAGCTATCCACCCAAACATACGCGACACCTTGAGACCTGGGTAAGTGTTTACCATGCGAAAGAATTTATCGAGCAAAAACTTTTTACCTGGTCTCATATTGAAAAAGCAGTCGCAAACGGCCAGGATGCTCGGATTTTCACCATTAGTCTCGGTATGAATCCAAACCTCGCCTTGTTTCAGCCCTTCGGGAAAAGCCATATGAAGACCTTTGGGTAACACATCTTGCAACTCAATGACATCGGTAAACGATAGACTGGTTACTTTTTCCAATCGTGGTATTGCCCGCTCATGGGCGTACAACTTGGCAGATGGATACCTTCGGAGGAATGGTTTGAGACCTAAATTATGATAGTAATTGGGAGCTAGGAGTGCTGTTACTGGTCCAAAACTGTCTAGCGTAGCCATAGATATCTCATCCACATCAGGCACAGGACTCACGACGACGATCCCACCGTCCTTCAATTTAATGGCCAGCATCCTGAGGTCAAAAAAGGTTGCACTGCTGCTAGACCAAGTCCAGACATCTGGAGCATGACTAACCCGCAACCAACGACGGTCATCGTTCCAAGACATCATCGAGCTCCAAAAATACCAGTTTAGTAAACGTAAATCTGATTGTGATATCATATCAAAAAAATCTAGGACCTCCCATGATGCCAAGCCTCAAGCACCTACTACTTTTGACGCTAGCCACAACCGGCTGTAGACCCACCGCCCCCAAAGAGCCAGTAAGCCAGCCCATGGGCCTATTCGGCGTCGCATGTGCGCGCATGGAGACTGTGCGCTTTGAGTCTACCGACGACGATCGTCTCGCTCTCGTCGATACGCCGCCAAAGTCACGCATGCGCATCGACATAAGCGCTCAAGACTTGGCCAACGCCAAGTCCCTTTCTTGCAAGAAGGATGGGTTATGCGAGGCAATCTTAAATCGCCCAGTCTCCTTTGACGAGACCGTACCGGTTGCACTAAACACAAAGATTAGGCTTGCCTACGAACAAAAGCCCGACAAGGACGGCGACATTTGCTTGCGTGATATCAAAGTGGGCGGTCAGATCAGTCCTATGGCTCACTGCCTAGGCAAGCTGGTTTATGCCAATATTGATGTTGGGGTGAATGTCACACAGAATATCGACAAAGATACTAAAGATAGCTCATTTAGTGCCAAGCCTTACTGTAAAGCCAGCGTAGGATGCAATACACCATTTTTGTCGATTGGCATGAGTGCCGACGACAAGGGCATCGGGTTTAATGGCATCCTTTCGACAAAGGGTCTAACGGACAATCGTTTTTTGAAAAAGGTCTTTCCAACTAAAATTGCCAGCTCTAAAGTAAGCTACAAAGAACTCCCGGCTGCCATTCAGAAGTTGAAAGCGACTGTCGCCGTTGTAGCTGACGCCATCAAGGACCCAGACTTTACCTGGGACCAAATCGCTGAGAGCTGTGATCCCCGAACCTAGCGGACACAAGACTCAGACGATCTCGATCAATGTCAAGACAGCGCGAGCCGTCGCAGGATCATTGGTCGCAACGACTCCGCGCTCGATCAGTCCGTGCTTTAACAAGAGGGGATGACGCTCCTCTTTAGCCCGTAAAAAGGCGGGAAAGTCCGCGAATCCCTCTCGTTTGATTTGACTCAAAGTCCAGTGACGCCAATGCCCCCGAGCCTTGCGGTGCACACGCCTATCGAGCTCAAGAGCGATCCGGCCCATAGTATAGCGCGCGTTGATTTCGACGAGTGGTCGCAGCTTTATCCCGGCCGCATCCTCGTATAAAAAAGCATCGATACCGGCGGGTCCAAGGTAACCAGCCTGAGATAGCGCTTCGGCCACGCTTAACCCAATACGCTCCAGGGTCTCGGGCACGCCCAGCTCATGATAGGCCCGCACGGCTAAAGGGTCTAAGCCAGCGTGTTTGACACCAAGCACGTGCCCTAGGTAAGCACCACGCTGATCGGTGAGAAATCGCGTGATACCGAGCACCACTCCGCCGCTCTCTTGAACGTCGATCTGCACACTATAGTCGGCGATGCGCTTAACCCAAGACTCCACTACCAAGGAGCCTTGTTGCTTTAGGATACGCTCTGCCCAGACTAATTGCTTTCCTTCGATCTGATGACCCGAACGCACGCGCTGCATGTGGCGCCCCGAGCAACCAAGCGGCGCCTTGATCACAACATCACCGCGAGCACTCATTGCCGCGACCAGTTCACTCAGTCCGTCCACACTGTGACATACGCCCCCGCCGACCTCATCTACACCCAGCTTTTGCGCTAAGGACTTGGCCCAAGACTTGTTGAATACCGATGGCGGTGCTGTGACGGGTTGCTGCTGCCACTCCACGCCCAATGCTTTAGCTTCCCGCAGCGCCGCCGGACTCTGCCCCCACGGGTGCCAACGCTCAAAGAGGCGTCCTTTCAGTGCGTCGCGTTCCGATGGCGTGACAAACTGCGGGACGACAAAGCCGCAGCTTAAGAGCCGCTCCAATGTACTTGGCGATGGACGTTCAGCGACTAATACACAGTCGTCGTCCCCAGCTAAAAACTGCATCAGCGAGGCAAGATCATGCTGCCATGCCTCGATGGATTTTGGCGCTGTGTAGGAACCACCGAAGGCTAGCTCTTCTTCGACCTCCGGATTAAACCAGAAGAGCCGCGGTGGGCGCCCCTTCGAATGCCGGTAGAGACCTAACTCCCTCACAAATTCCGCCGATAGTCCGGCAGCCCGGCGCGCCTCAGACTGCAACTCCTGACCCTTAGCTCTGGCCGGTGTAAGCGGCAGCGGCAAAATGCGCTTATATGCCTGCCAATCCGACTCACCGGGATCACGCCATTGGTTGAACCACTTGACCCCGTGACCTACGTGACCAATCTCCTCGCGGTAGACTAGGTCCATCAGTGCAGCCGTTTCTTGATCACCCACTTTTTGAAACGCACGGAGAAAATACTGCGCAAAATCAAGATTGGCCTGCTCGAAGGTTAGGGCCATTTGCGTGACAAATACCAGCGGTGACGGTGTGGGTGCCATCACATCCCAGAAATAACTGTTAACGGGCACAGCACCGAAGGGGACACCGAGCTCACTCATCCGCTGCAGATAACGCCGCAGATGCGACTGCTCCTCCCGCATGACGCCGGCAATACCGCGGCGAAAAGCCGCAGGAGCGTCGGGGAATCTGAGGAGCGCCAGCGCCATAAGCTCTAAGGCCAGGAGCTCATGATTGGCAAAAAAATGAAGCACGATCCCACGTTGATCGTCACGCTCCATCTGGCTCAGCGTCGGAAAGGCCACTTTCTCCCTGCTGCGCTTAGCCAGCCAGCTGATAGCCGGATCTCGTCCCGGTGCGCGCGGCACGTTGCCGGGAGCTCCAGGCGCCTCATCCGTCAACACTTGAGGGCAAAGGAGCTTGGCTCCGAGGTCGGGCCCATGCAAGATGACCTCAGCCCAGTCACGCAGCTCCATCGGCAATAAGATCCAATATAGTCCCTAGGTTACTTGGAATCTGGCGACTTCCGTGCGGGGACCTGACAACGACCGTCGCTGTCACATTGCGGCTTAAAACCAGAAAAGGTCGGCCGTATGCGAGCAAATATCTGGTAGCCTATATCAGCCAGCGGCTTAAATGGCCACAACGCAGTCCACGACATCACCCACCCTAGTCCCGCGGCACGGTACATAGCCCTGATCGTGTCCATGCCACGAATGACATTGCCGCGTGCATCGATGGCATGGAGCGACCCTACGCACTGGGCCATGGTGAGGTTGAAGTCCTCGGCCCTAAATTCTGGCGCGGCGATATCCACGAGCCCAAGACGCCCCTGCCGGTCAAAACGCTTTAGCAAGTCCACCTCACGGCGACACACCGGACAGAGGCTGTCGTAGAGCACGGTGACTTCAGGCTGCGCAGTCATGGAGAAACCTCTACCTAAATCTTTATGGGTGAGCCTTTACGGTGTCACTCGGCTTCTTGTCTTCGGCAACGGTAACCTTATCGAGTTCAGGCAGTGAAACCTTAGCCAACGGCTTCTTGTTTAAAAGCTGCACGTAATCCGCAGCGACGCGCAGGGTCTCCTGCAGCATGAAGTCCTCACTTAGAGGCAACTTCTCAACGTCCTCGTCAGCCTCGGGATCCACTTTCTTAGCTTTCTTGTCGTCTTTTTTACGGTCTTTTTTATCCTGATCAGCTTTAGCTAATTTCTTGTCCTTCTCGGCCTCTTTGGCCTTAGCCTCGGCAGCAGCTTTACTTTCAGGCGTCTCCTCTTTGAGGCTCACCCGCGACCGCGCCTCTTCGCTGGTTTTGTACTCTTTAATCGCAGCGAACACCTTTTCAAATCCCTTGTCCTTCTGCACACGGTCCTTGCTGGAATCCCGGAGCTGCTTGACCATGTCCGAGGTCACCATCGAAAAATTGCGGAAGTCGGTAGCATTGATCTTTTCCCACGGCAGTGCATAGTCGTAGTGCTTCTCGCCAATTTCGTACTCGTCCATCACATCGGGGAGAATGATATCCGACTCGACGCCCTTGAGCTGCGTGCTTGATCCCGAGGGCCGATAAAATTTACTGATCGTGACTTTAACGGCACCAAGCTTATCGTCGATGTCGTTGAGATTCTGGACCGTACCCTTACCAAAAGTATGCGCATCGCCAACAATTAAGCCACGACCGTAGTCCTGAATGGCACCAGCAAAGATCTCGCTGGCACTGGCCGACTGCCGGTTGATCATCACGACTAGCGGACCATTGAAGACCTTACCCACGGAATCGCGCTGGACAAAGATGGACCCCTGTGTGTCTTTGATCTGCACAACAGGGCCTTTATCTACGAAGAAGCCCGCAATGTCGATCGATTCGTCAAGACTGCCGCCGCCATTAGAGCGCAGATCGACGACGATAGCGTCGACGTTCGCTTTTTTAAGTTTGGTAATCTCACCCAGCATGTCGACGGACGAACTCTTGTAGCCCTTCTCGTGATTCTGGCGTCCCTCGAAATCCATATAAAAGCTGGGCAGATCGATAACACCAACCTTGACCGTCCGCTCCGTCGCACCCTCTTTGAGCGATACCGGGAACACACTGGACTTCGCCGCGCGGTCTTTAAGCTGAATCTGTGCTCTGATGATCGGCACGACGACTTGCGTCGTTTTGCCGCCTTCTTCACGTACCAGCGTTAAGCGCACCTCCGTGGCTCGCGCGCCGCGGATCAGCTTGACGACTTCGCGTAAATCCATGTCGATGACATCGACTGGCGGCTCTTCCCCTTGCGCTACAGCGATAATCTTATCGTCAACCTTAACCTTCCCGGTGTTAGCGGCAGCACCGCCGGGTACCAGGCTCTGGATCGTCGTGAAGCCGTCCTCACTCCGGAGCACCGCACCTATACCCTCTAGAGAGAGGCGTGTGGAAATGCGGAAGTCCTCAAGCGTCTCGGTCGACATGTACTCAGAGTGCGGGTCGAGCGCTAAAGAAAATGAGTTTAGGAAGATGTTAAACATGTCATCCGATGACAACTCATTCTGGCGCTTTTCAGCCAAAGCATAGCGTTTGTGGAGTTTCTCGCGCGCTTTGTCCAGATCCTTCAAGGTGCCTTTGAGCTGCAAGAGCTGAAACTTAACACGCTCGCGCCAACGACTCGAAATCTCGTCGGTCGTCGCCGCATAATCAAGCTTCTTGCGATCGATCAGCATGTACTCGTCGACTTTGAAGTCGTGCTTGGCGTTGATCCAGTCTTTAATAACCTTTTGGCGCTCGGCAAAGCGTTTAGCAAAAAGTTTCGACACCTCGTCGACCGCGGCACAGTCGGCGTCCATGACCATGTCGTCGAGCTTAGTCGCGAACTTTTCCTCAAACTGCTTAATGTCAGATTTCAGGAAGTACACCTTACCCGGATCCCAGGCCTTGACGAAATTATCGAGCGTGCGGCGGCTTAGCTCGTCGTCAAACTCGTGATACGAGTAGTGCATCTTCAGGTAAACACCGACCAGTTGACGGACCTGTGGACAATTGAGCGCAAAGGAGTCACTCGCGAGACCCACAAAGGCTCCTACCACTAAAGCGCTCCACTGCCCGATACGCATAAACTTAGACGGCATGATCCGCACTCCTCAATCTTTGGAATCCCCACATCCACGAACCCGTACCCTCGGCTCGTCGTCACAGGTAGCCCCGGACTTGAGTCCGGAGCCTGCAAAGTATTGCATAAAAGCATTGATTTAACGAGTAAAACCGAGGGCCTACAGAGATACGACTAGCCAGCAAGCGGGTCTGAGCCTGCTACCCTTCGGTCGGTATTCTCAGCCCCGCACTTAACATTTTATACGTTAATGCCGATTAAGGCTCGAGGGAGGACATACTGTGAGTGCCAAAGTTAAGAGACAGCGCCTCTATTGGCTTAGCGCGCAAACGACGGCCGGCCTGCAGGACCGTGCCGATCTCCTGGCCACCAAGGGTTACGAGGTCAGCTTCTACCGCAGCGTCGAAGAACTTTACTCTTCGTTGGCACGCCGCCGCGCGGGGGTCGTCATCCTGAGCGACGACTTTGGCGACAAAGAGACCGAAGCTATCATCCGCTCCCTGATGAACACGCCGGAAATCGAAGGTGCCCGGATGGTGTTCGTCCGCTATGGGCACAACGAGTCCCTCAATACGCTAGCAGCCTGCGCCAACTTCCGTGACATCATCCCTGCCGAAATGGAGTCTAAGGAGTGGCTCAGCCGCTTCATCTTTGCCACCGGCGGCTCGCCCATCCCCTACGTGCAACCTGCAGGTCAGGTCACCCTCAACAACATCAGCGCCCTGCACTTACCAGCACGGATCACGCGCGTTAGCGACAGTCAGATTTACTTCGAATCACGCATCCGCCCACCGGTCGGTGCGACGATGCAACTCCGGGGACCCCTGGCGGCAGCGGGCGGACTCAACAGCATCAGCTTGACGGTGGTCGAGAATCAACGTCGTAACTTACTCTACCGTTTTTCCGACGGTGTCGTGGCCACTTGGCAAGTACCCAGTGCGGCTAAAGAGCGCTTCAGTGATCTGCTCACCCAGCTTAGTCAAGTCGATACCGGGCCTAAGTGCCGCGTGCTTTTAGCCGCCCAGTCGGCCAACGTGCGCTCGAAGGCTCTCAGTATTTTTCAAGGCAACCGCTTCGAAATTTCGGCCGCCATCCGCAAGCAGGGCATCATCGATTCGGCACGCTTTTTCACCCCGGATCTGGTGATCATCGAGAGCGACCTGGTACGTGAAGGGGCCGGCCAGCGCTTTCGTGAACTGATGGAAAGCTTGAGCGACGAGGCGACCGTCATGATCATCGGCATGCTGCCCGAATTTGCCAGTATCCAGGCAAGTTGGCCGCGACGCCATCTCATGTATGACACGGATCTGCCGTCTGATTTAGCCGTCAAAATCGCCAACCGTTACCTGCGCTCCAGCCCGGAATCTGTGGACACCAGCACGGAAAGAGTGGCATCCATTCCGAAGAAACACCCTTTCTCCCTAGCTGAAGTCAGTTTTCCCGTCCGACTGCACAGAATTCATTCCCAGGCCGTGCAGATTGCCATGCCTTTCCCGGTCGGTAACTTCGCCCTGGCCAGGCTCGAAACCCCCCTCCTGACGCGGACGCTCGGACGTAATCCCTACTTTAAGGTGACCGCCACCCACGAGGACACCCACCCGGGAGCAGCGCCCTTTAACCACCTGGCGGAGGGGTACTTTTCCGACCTGCGCACCGTCGAACAACGCCCCCTGGCTGACGCCTTGGTGCAGTTGGTGACGGCAAGCCTCAACCGGTTTGACCAACGCCCTGGTCTGGCCGGCGCTACGAGAGGGGGCTTTGCCGGACGGACTCCCGAGCTAGGCAGCGTCCGCCTCGTTGCCAACGTCCCGGGCCCCGCCGCGGGTCGCCTTCCACCACCAAGTTTTGATGGTAACTTGGCCGTGGCCATGTCGGTCGCTGACCAAAGGACCCTGAGCCTAGCCGTATCCGAGCACCAGGAAGCCATCGAGGGTATGCCTGCCGTCTCCCTCCCCTTGGATTTGCATGGGGAACTGGCCGATGTCGAGACGCCAGGCGCCGCCTCCAAGACGGAGCTTCCTACAACCCCCGTCAAAGACGCTGCCGCCGCCCAGGCGACACAAGCCGTGACGGACGACGACTTCAAGCCGCCAGTCGCCCGCAAGCCGCGCGTGCAATCGGCTCCGGTCGATATGAGTTCCGCGATCCGCGGCGCCCTGATTGCCCTGGTCACAGGCTATCTCCTGTTTAGCCTAGTACAATGGGCGCAGTCGCACGTCAGTAAATCGGGATCCAACTTTTCTAATCAACTAGAACGTTTCTCCCGCCCACAGGAGTGAGCGTGCAATTTCAGACTCAGTTACCAGGCCGTCGCTCGCAAGTTTGCCTTTGGCAGTGACCGAACAGGTCCAGCCTGTGACTGGTCAGCTTAAACTTATGCGCGGCGGCCACCTTCTCCTGCAGGCGTTCAATCTCATCGTTGGCAAATTCGATGACCACGCCACAATCAAGGCAGATCAGGTGATCATGGTGGCCTCCAGGCTGGGCAATCTCGTAGACGAAGCGCCCCTCACTGAACTGCTTTTGCTCCACTAATTTGGCCTCAACCAGCAGATTGAGCGTCCGATAGACCGTAGCTAGCCCAACATCGAGCCCCGCAGCCCGCGCCGCGGCATGGAGCTCCTCGGCCGAGACATGGGTGGCGGTGCCAAGAAAGACATCGATCAAGGCCTGACGCTGCTTGGTCTGCTTCAAGTTTTTACGCGCCAAGTATCTCTTGAGCTCATCTACGAACCAGCGGCGGGCGTCAATCGGAGCTGTAGCTGCTTTAGATTCTTTCATGTCCGTCCTAATTCGTGAAAAGGCCTGCCCAAATTCAGCATGGATCACCAACCAAGGTCAACTAAGAATCCCGGCGACGGCCTGCCTTTGGTGAGGCGCAGCTGTCGCCGGGACGGTGGAGCAGTGCTCCAGAGTAGCTAGAGAGGTTAGAAGCTAGAGATAAAGGAGAAGTTCGAGGTGCTCGATGCTGGAGCATGCGACAGCGGCGTGACCGCTGCGGAAACCTGCGAGACCACCGTTTTGGGGGCCTTGCTAGCATCGAACGTCAGGCTGTCCTCGCTGTCGATGAGCGCATCGGCTTCACCCTTAAAGTCGACGTTTGCAGCACGACGACGTAGGATCCAACCGACAAGCAGGAGGAAGAGGCCCGTACCACCGGCAATAAGGTGATTCTTGTAGAGGTCAAAGCGCGTCGGTGCCTGACCTTTGACTTGAATCGACACCATGCTGTCCCAGGCCGCTGCGTAGGCAGGGTCTTTTTCAGCGCCGAATTGGCTTGCCAGGTCGGTGTAGGTGAGGAGGAACTGCTTGTCTTTGCCCGAGACTAAGATGTGCATCTGCATCATCGGGAATTCACGGACAGTCATCGTCGAGTAAACAAGGAGACCGTCGTTGTTACCGTGGAAGTTGAAGAACTTGTGCTCACCCACTTTAAAGTCGCTTAGCGAGCCGTCACTGCCAAATTTACTCATCAATTCAGCTTTAAGCTCGGTGGCGCGCTTTTCGTCTATCGGTGAGGCTTTATGAATCGCCGCAATGGTGATGTTGCGCTGATACTTGGTCTCCCCAGGCTGCGCGTTGGCTACCGCAGGTTCACGCATGATCACAGACAAGGAACCATTCTGCGTCTGCACTTCCCAGCCTTTGGGGGGAGTGATCGACATGCCTAAGTTATCTAAATTCAGGGGACTACCATCGGCAACGGTCGCACCAGGGGTCGTCGTCGCCACAGGTGCTACGGCAGCGGGGGACGTGGTCTCTTGGGTGGCTACTTCAGGCTTGGCGTTGCTTTCCGGGTTCTTGGCTTCGGTCAGAGTTTTTTCGGGAGCTTGTTCGGGTACTTTTTCCGAAACTTTTTCAGGAGCCGTTGCCGGGGCTTCTTCAGCTACGACAGCTTTCTTGGCATGTTTGCGGCTCTTCTTTTTCGCTAACCGGTGACGTTTGGCTTTGGCCTTCTTGGCTGGTTTTGCGTCCTGAGACGCGCCGCCAGCTGCCTCGTCACTCGAGGCGCCGACCGAGTCGGTGCCTTCATTGGTAGCGACTTCAGCTTCAGTGCCAAACATGTCGCTATCGGCAGTCGTAGCGCCTTCAACATCGCTACCACCGACTTCGTCACTTGCGGTTACAGGTGATTCAAAACTGGACGATGCATCTTCCTGGCTCAGCGCAACCTGCGAGCTGAACCAACTGACGGCTCCTATCATGGCTGTGGGAATGAGGTGACGGACGAGAGGACTCGAGAGGTTCAACAAGGATTAACTCCAAAATCAAGGGGGTGCTCAAGGGATTCTCAGGGGATACAGGTGACAGCAGGAAAGGGGAATGTAGGGAGTCTCTTAACTGAAATCGGTGGGGGACACCGATAACCCGTTTATACAAAAACCATAAAATAATGTCAAATTTTAATGTTAAAAATTTAAATTTTAATAAAATATCCAGTCATTACAGCCCACCATACCCACCTTTTTTGACCGTGCAGCCTTCGGGGTTCTATAATTTTAAAAAGACCTCAACAAGGATGGTGACGGTGAACTTCCCGAAGTATTTTAGCGCCTTATCACTAATAGTCTTGAGTGCCACCACCGCCTGTAGGCCCATTCTGAGAGATCCCGTCAGTGCCGCTAAGTCCGACGATGCCACTGAGGCGCTTGAGGCAGCCTGGAACGACTATTTTGTCACCAATTTTGCCAAGCATTACCCCTACGAGGTGCAGGAAAACTGCCGGCCGGTATTCGCCAAAGCCTCACGTGACGTCCCCTATAAGGGAACAGCCATCTTCTTTCATGGCTACACGGCCTGCACGCAGCAGTTCTACGAAATGCGCGATAACCTGAATGCCCGCGGGTTTCATGTCTTAATCCCAACGCTTCCTGGACAAGGACGCGCCCCCGCGCAAGTCTCCGGTGATACGCCGGAGAGCCGGGCTCGCTACCATGAGTTCATCCCGCGGATCGAAAAGGACGGGGACGAAGTCTACCGTGACTTTGTCAATGCCATGAACGACATCGTACGCAAAGCACCCGGCGAACGTATGATCGGTGGACTGTCGGTCGGAGGGGCCCTGGCACTCGGTGCCGTCCTGCAAGCCCCAGGGCTCTACCAACGGGCATTACTACTCGCGCCGTTTTTCACCGTACCACCGGATAACTTCTGGCGCCCGGTGGAACCTGAGAACGATGGACTTAGGGCACGTTGGGGAGCCTTTTATGCCAACGCTAAATTAAAGATCGAAGGCGATCTCCGTCGCGCCATGATCACCCAAAAGACCGACTGGATTCCCAAAGACAAGCAAGAGCTGCGCTGGGGCAACGGCTGCTACAAACAAAATACCAATGGGCGTGCTGGCATCTGTGACACCACCTTGTTCCATATTGCCGCCGTGGTCAAATACAGCGACAGCATCCGCGCCCTTGCTAATAAAAAGGCGAATACGCGCAACTCAGTGGCACCGCAGACACAGATTCAAATCGCGACAGTTGAATTCGATGATGGCTCGGACACGCGGGCAACTAAAGGCGTTTACAAATCCGTACAAGATAACTTCAAGTTCAAGATGGACATGTGCTTTTACCGCGGGGTGCCGCATTCGTTCCTCTCCCGCTACGACCATCCCGGCATGGACATGACATGGCTGCCGCACTTCTACGACCGGGCTAACAAATTTTTCGTCGACGGCGAATTCTTCGACATCGACGGCGTCAGCAAGGAACTCATCAGAGACCCAGGTCTAATCGTACAGGCTGTAGGTGCCACCTTTCCTAAAAAAGATGGCAACGAAAACGCTGACGACTACTATCCATTATGTCGCAAGTGATACCAAAGGCCGAGCGGCACTAGGGAATCCGATTGATCTTGATCATGTTAGTCGGCTTCATATGGTTGATCGGAATACCGGCGGTGATGACAATTAAATCGCCGGTCTTAACCATACCCAGGCTCTTCAGTAACTGGGGTAAGTCTTGCAGCAGCACATCCGTATTGTAGAACAACGGATTCTGCATCGCATAGACGCCCCACACGTTGACCAAGCGCTGAACCACGTCGCGCCGCGGACTCATCGCAATCACG
Organism: Deltaproteobacteria bacterium; assembly: GCA_016874735.1. Lineage (NCBI taxonomy): Bacteria > Pseudomonadati > Myxococcota > Myxococcia > Deltaproteobacteria bacterium. Next base: position 61,243 of record VGTI01000010.1, on the reverse strand, counting down.
GGAGTATGTGGCCGCCACTTGGCAATGGATCTAGCGATCGCACCGGTAAGACTCAGACACACGATAGCTTTGGCATTCAACTCGTCAGCAGCTTCGCAAGCGGCACGCGCAATGGCCTCGTGCTCCTCCCAATGATCTTGCTGACCCAGAAAATTAGTTTGGTAACGCACCGGGCGCTTGAGCGTCCAGCCCTCGACCTCGTTGATGATGCCAGCCATCGTGCGTACGCACTGAACAGGATATTTACCGCTGGCCACCTCACCCGACAGCATCAGGCAATCAGCACCGTCGAGCACGCCGTTAGCAACGTCGGCCACCTCAGCCAAGGTCGCCTCAGGGTTTTCAATCATGGACTCAAGCATCTGTGTTGCGATGATCACCGGCTTGGCAAAACGAGCGGCAGATTCGATGATCCGCTTTTGAAAGCCCGGCACGCGCTCGACACTACCCTCAACGCCGAGGTCGCCACGCGCCACCATGAGACCATCGGAAACCTTACAAATTTCGTCTATCTCATCAATCGCCGATAACTTTTCAATTTTAGCGACAACCGGGATATCAGAGCCGAGGGCGGCAATCATCTTCTTGACCTGCAGGATGTCCTCAGGGCGCTGGACAAAAGACAAGGCCACAAAATCGACACCGTGACTGACACCAAAGAGCAAGTCACGGCTATCCTTTTCCGTCAGAGCTGGCAGCGACAGCTTAGCCTCGGGGAAGTTGACACCCTTGCGGCTCTTAAGCGTCCCACCGTCCAGGCAACTCACGATCACATTGGTGCCCTCGATCTTCTCGATCTTGAACGCCAAGAGTCCGTCGTCCATCAAAACCCGCTGCCCCACCTGCACATCGTGCACCAGCTCCCGGTAATCAATAGGTATGATCTCCGGCGTCGTCTGCTCGACACCGTAGGCTAGCGTATAGGTCTGACCCGAGACGACTTCAATCTTGTCACCCAAGATTTTACCTGTCCGAATCTTGGGACCCTGCAAGTCTTGGAGCAGAGAAACATGGCGCCCGCATTCACGCGAGATACGGCGCACCATCTCGATATTTTTACGATGAGTGTCGTGGGTGCCATGAGAAAAGTTGAGGCGTGCGATGTCCAGGCCAGCCTCGATCAATTCGCGGAGCGTCTGCTCGTTAGACGATGCTGGACCCAGAGTACCGACTATCTTGCAGTGCCGCACAGTGCGATGGTCACCTTTCAGGTCGCTCAAACCGACAGTATCAGGAACAAATCGTGGCGTCGTGGTATGGCCTAGCTCGCTCATAAACCCTCTCACAAACAGAATCAACGGGAGTGAACTGGAGTCATCCGGTCCGGACCACCATGGGTGACGGTCGTGACACACCCCAGCATACAGGCCTCACGGTATTTTGAAACCATGATATACAGCAATAATTCCGATAAATATGAAGGCCGTCGCTATAGCCAGCCGCAAAGACGCCAAAAGGCGCGGTTGCACGCTCTCGCGGCCACGGCGCACGAGACGCATCAGAAGCCAGAACCAAATGCCGTCGCCTAGCCCGATCCCCAGGAGAAAAGGCGCCAACTGCCACCCGACGACGGCCACGCCGGTTTGCCGCTCAATCTGATTGATGGCAAACACCCAAAAGGCCAAAAAGCCGGGATTTGCTCCGCACATGAGACTGCCAAGAAGAAACTCACTGAGAGGGCGGCCCGACGTCGTTTGCAGATCCCCGGTGATGGGGCCTGGGGATCGCCGCATGCGTTGCAGGATGCTCAAACCTCCCATCACGACGAGAAAGATGCCACCAGCAATGCTGAGCCATCCGGCAATAGGGCCTTCGTCAAAAAAGGCGTGGTAGCCCCACGCGGCCAAGACGGCATGCGCCCCGTCTGCCATGATGACACCGAGTAGATAGGACGTCAGGGCCACCTGACGACGGTCAAGGATCCGGTCGGTCACCCACAAGTTAATCGCCCCAAGCGGTGCTGACGAACAAAATCCGGCCACAGTGGCCAGCGAAGTCAGCATCATGGCCCCCGCAGCTGCGCTTGGCATGCACCCCCCTTAATGACTAAGTTTTCAAGGATAACAGATGTTTGGCATGCCTAACAGGGGGCTGGCGGCAATTCTTGCCGATAAAGTTTTGCCGCCTTGAGACCGAAACAACACGAGGACGCAAGGACCAATGAATTTGGCCAGGCAGCCAACGCCCTAGAGGAAGGCCTAAAATTGTCAAACAACACCCACAGATTAGTCGGTAAGCGTATCGCTGACCGCTACTGCATTACCGGTGAGATCGGTAAGGGCGGCATGGGTGTCGTTTTCAAAGCAATACCCTTCGACGACCCGTCTCACTCGGTGGCCATTAAGGTGATCCAGCGCTCGGGCAAACTGGGCTACGACGATCTCATGCGCTTCCAAAAAGAAGCCTCACTCATGAGTCAGTTGCATCACCCGAACATCGTGGTGTTCCACGAACTTGGTCTTTTCGGGCGCGATCCCGACGACGAGGACGACTTCGGTGCTGGCTACTACATAGTGATGGAGATTGCCGACGGAGCCAACCTCAAGCAAAGCCTGGCTAGAGATGGACGTAAGGATTTGGCCTACTTTTTCCAAGTGGGCCTGCAAGTGTCGACCGCGCTTGATTATACGCACGGTAAAAACATCATCCATCGCGACATCAAGCCTCACAACATCATCGTCGGCCAAGCGTGGCGCGACCAAAGGGGCGTGCTCGTCAAAGTGCTCGACTTCGGTATCGCCCAGTTGGCCGAAGCCATGAACACGGGCCGTGACAGTGACGGGAAAAACTTCGAAGAAGCAGCCGGTACGCCCCTCTACATGGCCCCAGAACAAACGTCGCTCATGCAAGCACCCGTCGATCACCGCGTCGATCTGTACTCGCTCGGTTGCGTGCTTTACGAGCTACTCGCGGGTAAACCGCCCTTTACGGCCAGTACGCGCGATAAGCTCGAGAAGCAACACGTGTTCGCCGAACCCGAACCGCTGACGGTCGTGCGCCCCGACGTCCCGGTGCAGATCGAGCGCATTGTCCACAAATTATTGGCCAAGCACCCGAACGACCGCTACCAAACCGCGTTCGCGCTACACGCCGATCTGATCCGCGCCAAGACCCTTTTCGAAAAGGGTAAGGGCATCAGTACCATTTCGTTCCCTCTTGGTCTGCGCGACCGATTCCAAGCCGTGTCAGCGCAGTTAACTATGGTTGGCCGCGACCGCGAACTCACCACGCTAATTAGTGAATACGATGGTGTTGCCAAAGACAAGGGTCGGAGTCGTCTCACTCTGGTCCGCGGGCCTGCAGGTATAGGCAAATCACGCCTCATGACAGAATTTCAGGCCCATTTGATCCGGCGCAAAGTGCGCTTTGTCAGTGGCCAATTTTCACAACATGAAAATGCCCTACCTTTCAATGCTCTGGCTAATGCCTTCAACGAATATCTGCACCGCGTGCTGAAGAACCACCCGCACGAGGCCGAAGAGCTACGCCGGCGTATCAAGACTACTTTAGGACCGGAAGCCCACCGTATTGCAGAAATCGTCCCAGGACTTAAACCCTATCTGGTTGGTGTCGCTGACAATGAAAACGACAACAATTCCAGTAATCAGGATCTGACGACCAATCCCGACGCATTCGCGACGTTTGCCAAGGCGTTTTCTGATTTCACTAAGTGCCTTGGTACCGACAATCAACCGATTGTATTCCTCTTTCACGATCTTCATTGGGCTGATGACAAAAGTCTGGATCTCATCGACTCGTTCTTTTCAAACGCCAATTCCCTGCGCTTTTATCTAGTCGTCAGCCAGCGCACTGGTATGCATCGCGTCAATGCCAGGTTCGTTCACTTTATCGAGAAATTCCGCAAGCTCAAGCGGCGCTTCAGTGAGATAGAGCTCGACCGCGTCAGTGCTGACAGTATCCGCGGCATCGTCAGCAACATGCTATCATCCCCCGAGAGTGTCAGCGACGAGCTGGTGGAGTATCTGGACGAGCAGTGCAAGGGCAACCCCATGCACCTGGTCGAACTCACGCGAACTTTGGTTGCACGCGACTTAATTTACCCTAGGTCGCAAGCTGGACTTTGGGAATACGACGTCAACACACTGCGCAGCGCCTCGCTGCCCTTAAATACGATTGACCTCATTCTCAGTCGTATTCAGGAGTACGGCGAATTCGAGCGGCACGTGCTCGGCATTGCCGCCACTGTGGGTTTAACCTTTCAGTTTGAAATCCTCCTGGTCGATGGTCGCGGCCAAAGTGTATCGGTGATGAAAGCTGTTCAGAGGGCCATGGATGACGGCCTCGTCGTGCGCATCACGGACGATCCGGAACTGCGCCACCTCGGCAAAACCTTCATGTTTGCCCACAAGAAGGCGCGCGACGCCATCTACGACGGGATCGAGCCAGAAACGCGCCGTAAGCTCCACAAGGCCATTGGCGAGAAGATTGAGGCCTCGGTACCCAATCCATCGGAAAAAATTCTCTTCGCTCTGGCTCACCACTTTAATTCAACCCTGAATCAAGGAGTGACCGAAGACCAGGGCGTAGCTGAGCGCTGCCTGAAATACGATAACTTAGCTGGTTCGGCCGCCTACCGCAGCGGATCTTGGCAGACAGCAGAACGCTACTATGAGAACGCCTGGCGCATCATGAATCAGTGGAAGGATGACATCTCCACTGCCGAGGAGCGCGCCCAAGTGCAGGAAACTTTGGCAGACTTAGCGGCAGTACAAAAGCGACATGGTCACGCACTTGCAGTTTATAGGGAGCTGCTCGGTCAACCACTAAGCCGCGACATCTACGCGGGTGTTGCATACAAAGTCGTCTACTTCCAGCTGGTTGGCGGTGTACTCAGCGAGACTGGAAAACTCATCGAGGCCACGCTCCGGCTGATACGGCAGCAGGTGCCCCGCGTCAATGTCTTTGCAATGGCGCGCCTTGTGATGTCGCTGATCACAGACCTTATGCCCATCAAATGGCAGAAAAAACGCATGCAGGCGATTCTGCGCTTTGCTCATCAACGCCGCAAAGAGGACGGTGATGTGCAGGACCGCAAATATCCTGCGATCAGACTCTTTATGATCGGGGCGCAACTTTATATGCGCGATCATAAACGCATGGCCCTGCTCTACCATGATGCGGCCTTACGCCTGGCGCTATCAGGACAGAGTAGCGCCGCTAGTGCTATAAAGATCGTCGCAGAACGTGCAGCGATACTCGGATATATCGGTTCGACACGGACTGCTTATCGGTTTCTCGACTTCGCTATGGAACTAGCGCGCAATGCTAACGAGGTCAGCGTCTATGGTTACGTCGCGTTACTGCGCGCCATGACTCTTGATTATATGAAGGGCCGCCATGAAGAGGTCAGTGCCAATCTCAAAGAAGCCATGGGCACCCTGCGACCTAACGAAGATCGGCTCATGTATGGACTCGGCCTCACATTCAAGGTGTTCCGAGAATTAATGAAATGTAATTTTGAAGCGGTCCTGCGCTACAGTATGCAGCTACCTGACGTTATTCCGACGCGCAACTGGTTATCACCCCGCTGCATATCATTTATGCTTTATGGCTTTTTGCTTCAGGGCTCACGGGACAGTATCGTCCGTCATGGACAGTCGTTTTTAAAGCGACGCCAACGGGTTTCTAGTCGGAGCCAAGATCCATTTATCAACATCATCCTGACGATAGTCTCGTTTGCGCGCGGCGAAACCGATCGCGTTCGTGATTATTACTTGATGTCGATGAATGATTTCAGTAGTGGCAACCGTGACAGTTTCCTCCTACCGTTTGAAGAAGACTTTATCGGTCTCTTTGCCTTCACCGTACCCATACTTTATGAACAGGAATATGGGCGCGCCCTCATGCGCAGCGCTGAGATGCATGTGTTACTCATGCGGCTCCGTAGCAGAATCTTAAGGATAAAGGGCCAAAATCGGCCTATCCCGCTGTTGCTTCGGGCAAGACTAGGTGAACTGACGGGCGAACCGAAAAACGTCCGCATGTTATACGATCTGTCTCTGAAAACGTCACAAAACAATAATTTGATCCAAGTTCTTGGCTATCTTTGGTTTGGTACGCATTTAGTTGAGCACGTCAACACCAAAAAAGTTGATTATTTGCGACGTGCACTCACAATCGCTCATAAGTCTGGTCTCACGACTATGGTTGAATATATCGCCAAACTCATGGAGAAGAAGCAGATTAACTTCCGCGATATTGATCCACGGCGCACTGTTAAATCCACCGCAGCAGAGGCAGCGACCCCACGAGATAATTTGAAGAGCCGGTTGTGTGCCGTTAATCTCAATCATCTGTGTGATGCTTTGGCATCGCGCACGCCACTCCTAGAGTCCTTAGCCGTCAGTACATCGCTCCTTTCAAAACACTATTCCTTTGCCCAGACCTTTTGCATCGTTACCGACCAAGCTGGACAAGCCCGGATCATTCACACGACTGCTAGTGGTCGCCCGCCTGAAGAGTTACTTGCTTATATCGAACCTTACTTAAACATTCGGTCGACATTATTTTTGCCCCTTACTGATGCTCCCTGGTCTAAAAATAATAATGATGATGATTTACCTGCGCTGCCACCTCCTCCGCGTGCACAAGACCCACAGATGGAACTTGGTGAGAGCACTCTCGGCAGTACGCCCCGTCTTAGTTCCGAGGATGACGAGGACTTCGAGGACTCGACCACGGTGATCATGGGCGCCGCTGGTGGGCGCAATTTCCGCGACCATACAGGGACGAGTAATTTTACGCGCACAAGACGCGCCACTAACGCTGGTGAGCCAGCCGCCCGGCGACGCACCGGCCCTGCTATGCGCATGAGCGCCCTGGTGCCACTGCGTTCGAACAACGGAAGTATTGGACTATTTTTTGTCGAAGACATCGCTCTCGGTCGCGATACTACCTCGTGCCGCATGGAACTCGATCAATTTGGTGCTCAGCTCGCACTGCTGTTTGAACGCCAGCTACCAGCACGTCTAACCAATGCATCTACTCGCAACACGGTTGGCACAGAGCGCATCGAGTATGCCTCGGCGACTATCAGCCTTGAACCAGTCCCTTGGTTGAGGGTATGGAACCACGGCCGCCTCAGGACGCAACGCGAAACTTCATGGTATCTGGGTCTCAATTTCGGTCCTAATAATTACGTGATTGCCTACTGTATGATTGCCGGCAGTGAAAATCTGCGTGACCACGTGGGCTCTATGATTTGGCATCACCTGATGGTGGTGCGCGCGATCTCGGTCGCCTCCGGACGAAACCGGTTTGAGGCTTCCGAGCTCCGCGAGGAGTTTTCCCTGCTCCTTGCGTCAATGCCCAATGCCGATCAGCTCGAGGGCATTACCTTAGCCTTCACGATATTTAATCGCGAAACCAAGACCGCCGCTAGTGGCCATTTCGGCTCGGCGCGACCTTTTGTCATCGGCACGGACAATGCCGTGTCACCGCAGAACGAAGTCGTCCTAACCTACGCACAAGGTCGCGACCTGCGGTACTGGGACATCAGTGCTAGCTTGAATGGACCGCACACGTACATTTTGAGCTACGACACAAGCAAGCTCGATGCCACACTTGAGGACGCCGCACAGCGCCGCGTTGCCAGCAATGTGGGACAGATTCAAACCGTTGATGAGCTCCACAGACTGCTCACCAGCGTGGTGATAGAGGCCAATCTTCCGCGCTACTACCTTGCGGCGGTCATGATCGAACACCGTGATGAGGAGCAACTCCCCCCGGAGCTCCCCTACCCCCCGCTTGATAAGGCTGAATGATGAATTGTTTCAGACGCTTACTTGGATTTTTTACGGTTTCACAGGAACGCAATTACGCGTATATTAGCCAGCACTGGTCCTAATAGGAGATAGCTATGCCCTTACTTGGAATTCCGTCTTTTTGGGAGCTCGTCATCATCTTTGCGGTCGTGTTTCTGCTGTTCGGTGGTAAAAAACTACCAGAACTCGGTGGAGCCATCGGTGAGAGCATCAAAAACTTCAAAAAGGGGCTTAAGGACGATGAGCCTGCCAAGAAGATTGCCGACAACACGCCACCGTCCAATCCAAATGACAAAGATCAGCCGCCGCAAGCTTGAGGGAGTCGCCTTTTAGCTGAGCTGAACCCGTTCATGGTGCCCGAGTTAACCATGCTTGAGCCGTCTGATCTATTTAGTCGCAAATTGCTACTGGTCACCGGCAAGGGTGGTATCGGCAAGACGCTGCTTACGGCTGCTCTTGGTCAGTTAGCGGCATCCCAGGGTAAGCGCGTACTGCTTGTCGAATATGTCGCCTGTGATCAGCTAGCCCCACTCTTTGGGGGGCAGCTACCTGGACATACGGAACGGACCGTGGCCCCCAGGATTGACTGCGTCAATATCGATCCGACGGAAAATTTTCGCGAGTACGTCACCAAATATTTGAAGCAAAAACGCCTCTACGACACGATTTTTAGTCACCGCGTCGTCAAAAGCTTCATTAACACGGTGCCGGGCCTGGCCGAGCTCATGCTGCTCGGACGCCTTTTCTATCACTGTGAACTGCAAGAGGCACGCCCCTACGACCTTGTGATTCTAGATGCATTTGCGTCTGGGCATTTTTTAAGCCTGATGACCACACCGGACGCCATACGCGACACCTCCATTGGCGGTCCTCTCAATAAAGAAACGGAGCGTGTCCGTAATTTTCTTCAGGATGCATCCAAGTGCGCGACAGTGTTCGTCACCATTCCCGAGCCCCTTGTCGTCAGCGAAACGCTCGACTTCCTACCGCTGCTGCGCGAGAAGTCCCCATCCAAGGTTGCGGCTTTAGTCGTTAATCGGATGCCACCTGACATCATGGGATTGCCCATGGAGGGACCGGCAACCGCCTACTTGCGACGCGCGCACACCGTCGCACAGGAAGCCCTGGCTACTCTCAAATCAGGCATTGCGGACACCAAACTACCACTCTGGACCCTACCCGAATTAGGTTTCGTCCCCACGCCATTACCGGGCGACTTTGCCGCCAGATTTTTCAGCCGGCACGGAGGCGAGCCGTGACCGAGCCTCTCCAGCTCCAAGCTGACACCACCAGCCCGCTCGCTGGTCTTATCGCCCCCAGTCGGATTATAGTCATGCTGGGCTCAGGCGGTGTGGGAAAGACGACAACGAGCATCATGACTGCCCTCATGGCTGCGCAGATGGGCCGTCGCGTTGCCCTTTTGAGTATCGACCCTGCGCGACGCCTTGCTGCGGCGCTTGGTATCCCGCTCAGTGATCGTCTACGACCAATTCTGATGCCGCCCGATGTGCGGCTACCTGGTAGCGTGGATGCCGCTATCTTGGATCAAAAGGCCGTATTTGATGCCATGGTCTCTAAGCACGCCCCGTCGATGGAGACAGCTGAGCGGATACTTGCTCATCCGGTTTACCAGGCCGCCTCAACCAATCTGGCAGGGCCTCTGGAGTATATGGCACTCGCTAAACTCGAAGAGCTTGCTAACAATCCCGACTATGACCTCCTTGTCCTGGACACGCCGCCTGATACCCAAGCCTTGGATTTTCTCACAAGACCAAATGTGCTTGCAGGCTTTATGGAAAATCGGGTGATAACCTGGTTGATTCGGCCATTTATCGCAGCAAGTCATTTTGGGCTGAGTCGCCTGTTCTCAGCCGGCGAGCGCATGATGGGCGGTATTGCCAAAGTCACAGGTATTAGCGCCCTCCAGAATATGGGTGAATTCCTACTGCTCATTCAGGAGGTTATTCAAGGCTTTCACAAATCTGGCGAGCACATTGTCGAGATGCTACATCGGGAGAGCACTGCTTTTACTCTCGTGACCGCTCCTACCGAAGCTGCGGTGCGCTCCTCGCGCGGCATCGTCGAAGAACTAGATAAGTCTTCGTATCTGCTAAAAGCAGTTATCTTTAACAGATGTTTACCAAAGCCGGTGATAGAGCAGGCACAGCTCCTAGCTACGCAACACCCCGCCTTAGCCATGCTGAGCGATCGCGCCAACGGCGAGCTACGTCTGATCAGTAACCTAAGAGAAGCCATAAACAAAAAATTACCAAATGTCGTTTACTCAAGTTTAGACGACGATCCTCAACCAATTGGCAATCTCAAAGCGATTCTAAGCCTTGGCGCTCGCCTGCAGAGACACTGACAAACATCTAGCGTCAAGGTACAATAGAGAAAAATAAGCCTTCCCCTCTCGCACGATACCACCTATCACTAATACACTGTAAATCTTTTGCACTGACCATGAGTGACTCCGTTCACTACGAGGCAGCCAAGCTTGACTGAGATCACACGCATTCAGATTCAGTTGCTACCCGTCCGGGTGCTAGAAACTTTTGGATCGTCTCTCATTAGCACAGGACGTGGCTTCTATGCGTTTGGTAAATATTTTCTTGAAACTGTCAGGTGGTGCTTCAAGCCACCTTATCGTTGGTCTCTCGTTTTTGCCCAAATGGAATTCATTGGCAACCAATCCCTCGTCGTATTGATTGGCGGCGCCTTTGCCATTGGTGCTGTTTTTGGACTCCAAATTGGCTCAGTATTTCGTGTCTTCCAGGCTGAAAGCATGCTAGGCGCCATCACAACTAAAGCACTCTGCGAGGAGATGGCGCCCTTTGTCACGACAGTCTTGATCACTGGTCGAGCCGGCGCAGCGATGACTGCTGAAATTGCCACCATGCGGGTCAATGAGCAAATCGATGCCATGGAGGCGATGGCGGTAGATCCTATAAGCTATCTCGTGATGCCGCGCTTCATTGCCGGTATGTTCGTCATGCCACTACTTTGTGCCGTTTGCATATTTGTCGGCGTCATTGGTTCCTACTCTGTCGGGAACCTTTTATTTGATATAGACGAGGGTACCTTCGTCGCGAAGATAGCCCAGCTGGTTGAACCCAAGGATTTATGGCGCGGCATCAGTAAGGCCTTTGCATTTTCTACGCTGGTCACCACGGTCTGCTGTCATTTTGGACTTACGGCGTCGGGCGGCGCTCGTGGCGTTGGCGAAGCAACGACCAAGGCTGTCGTTTCGTCCCTTCTGGCGACACTGTTTGTCGATGTCATTATGACCTACTTTCAAGTGATGTGGTGACCCATGACGCCCATCATTGAATTCAAAGATGTCACAAAAACATTCGGCAAGAGCCGTGTGCTTAATCATTTGAATTTAGCGATACCTCGCGGGCGCATCAACTTCATCATCGGTAAATCCGGTGAAGGCAAATCGGTAACCATCAAACACATCATGGGTCTTTTGAAACCCGATAGCGGACAAATCTTTGTCGATGGCGAAGATATCACTAAGTACGATATCGATCAGTTGCGCGAGTACCGCAAGAATTTCGGCATGCTCTTTCAAAATGCAGCTTTATTCGACAGCATCTCAGTGGGCGAGAATGTCTTATTCCCCCTAGCCGAACATAAGCGTCAAAAAATGAGTGTCATGCTCGACCGCGTTGAGGAGGTCCTGACACAGGTTGGGCTCCCTAATATGCAGCACAAATATCCTGCCGAGCTTTCTACCGGTCAACGTAAACGCGTTGGTTTAGCACGGGCGCTTGTAACCAAACCGCGCGTCATTCTCTACGATGAACCGACCACTGGCATGGACCCACTCGTATCAGAAATGATCGATCAGTTGATCGTCCAGCTCAGTCGGGAGGAAAAAGATCTCACGTCTATCGTCATCTCTCATGATCTGAAGGCGGCCCTGGCTACTGGCGAGAACCTCATGTTCCTTTACAAGGGCAAGCTAGCACTTCATGGCTCAGCCGCGGATTTTAAAACGTCCTCTGATCTGGTTGTGCGGCAGTTTTTTTCCGGCAAGGTCGAGGGACCTATGGAATTTCTTTGACCTCTTCTCTTCTTAACCAAATCTCAATCATCAATTTAAATAACCCAATTATAAAGTATTCCTATTTGATTCCGATGGTTTTTCTGAGACGCTAATAGTTAGACATGAGGCAGACACCGTCATGCTAAAACAGCTCGGTTCAGAGTTAAGAGTGGGTATCTTTGCTATCGTCGCATTGATAGCACTGGGATACATGTTCTTTGTTTTGAGCCCCGAGACCTTTCAGAACCGCGCTTATGTCCCCTACTACTCTAATCTCGAAAACGCTGCCGGCATCGTACCAAAAACTCAGGTAAAAACTGCAGGTGTGACGGTCGGTAAAGTGAAATCCGTGAGACTCGAAGACGGTAAGACACGTGTGGAATTTGAAGTCGATCGCAATCTCAAAATTACCGATGGTTCGAAAATCGAGATCCGCAGCGTTGGGCTACTCGGCGATAAACATCTGGAGATTTTACGGCCAGCGGTTGATACGGAGCTACTACCTCCTGGATCCCTTGTTCCGCAATCAAAGCAGGGCAAAGATCTTGAGAGTATGATCACGGTGTTGAGTGATATCTCGGTGGATATCAAACAAATTACTGGCAGCATGGCTGGCGTCATAGGTGGTGACAAGGGCCAACGCTCGATACAAAAAATACTCGATAACATCGAGGCCATGAGTGACGACTTCCGGGTAACCTCAAATGTGATCCGACGCGTAGTTGGTGACAGGGAAAAAGACTTTGGATCGATCGTCTCTGACGTGCGTGATACTTTGCGCGACCTACGCGAGGCGTCAAGAGTTGTTCGCGGCATAGCTAGCGAGGAAAATCGTGACCGCATCAATCACGTGCTCGCTCAGTTTGACCAGGTGATGGGCGATGTTCAAGGGTCCGTTCGAAACATTAACCTCATCGCGGAAAAAGTCGAAAAAGGCGAGGGCACCGTCGGCAAACTCATAAATGACGACGAAATGATCGAGGATCTTCAGGGCGCTATTAAAGACATGCGGCGTATCCTTGCTCCTGCCACCAAACTGACCATAGATGTGGACGTCCGTGGCGAGGTTAGACGCGACAAAACCACCCAGTACTGGGCCAATATCCTACTCCGAACCCGCCCAGATCGCTATTATCTAGTTGGATTGAGTGACCGTCGCTTTGACACCAAAGATCGCCGCGAGACCGTGATTACCGGATCCAACGGCGAGACCAGGACTATTGAGAGCGAGCGCAAACAGAGCGCCCTGCGCTTTGATCTGCAGATTGCCAAGCGCTGGTATTGGCTCACACTGCGTGGCGGTCTCTTTCAAACCACTGGTGGCGCTGGCGTCGATGCCCACTTCTTCAACGACAACTTGAAGCTCACTACGGAGGTCTTTGACATCGATCCCAACGACAGCTCCGTCCGGAAGAATGCTCTCGTCAAAGTATGGGCAAGCGCCCTCTTCTACAACCACATCTACGCCATGGCTGGGCTTAACGACATCACGCAGGTCGATCCCAAGACAGGCAAGCAAAGAAGCCTGCTCGAAAGCTCTTTCTTCGGTGGTGGACTCACCTATAACGACGAAGACTTACGGGCAGTATTTGGCACTGTCGCTCTGATGCGGTAAGAGACCTAGAGTTGACCAGCAAACTTAAGATGAAGTTGGCCGAACTCGAGGACGAAGCTGTCACCGCGACGGATAGGACCCACCCCGGCGGGTGTCCCAGTGTAGACGATGTCACCCGCATTTAGCGGTTGAGACGACGCAAGATGGGTTAAAAGCTGCGGCACATCGTTCAGCATCAACCGGGTGTCACCGCTCTGCCTCGGCGTGCCCGCCACCGATAAGGAAAACTCGATATGATTCGGATCAGTGAATCGATTCTTAGGGACAAACGGGGACAGCACACCAGAGCCGGCAAAGCTCTTGGCCTCGGTCCACGGCAGTCCTTTGGCCTTGAGTTGATTCTGCACTTCACGCCTAGTCAAATCTAGTCCCAGTCCGAGGGCGGAGACCACCTCCCAACCAGCACCACCGTGCAGCGGTACATGAGCACCCACCAGTATCACCAGCTCAGCCTCGTGATGGAAACTCTCATCACTATGAGCCATGGGGACCGGATCTAAGCCGCGCAAACTTGCAGTTGATTTCAGAAAGACCACCGGAGACGATGGCACCTCGTTGCCCAACTCCCGCGCATGCTCAGCATAGTTGCGACCTATGCAATAGACGTTGCGCACCGCATGGCGTCGGTCACTATCAACAAAGGTGAGTTCAAATCCTTCTATTGCCATAGCTACGAGTCCTCGCCATAGGGTTCCGGGCGACAACTCATACTAGCGCCGACGCGGCGCCAAAGACTAGTTAAAAACTGAGTGCCAAATGCCGAATCCCAAGGTCTTCGTCTCGCTCGTCCCCTGATGGAGAGCTCGCCATCGCCGTACTACCGTCTGGACGGACGAGAAGGAAGATCGTGGCCTTATCCAGCGGTAAACTTGCGCCGCAAAAAACCGCCCGCACATCTGTTGCCAATGTGGCCGTCCCTGCCCCACATCGGGTGTCTTTGACGGCGGCAGCTAAATCAGTCGATTTGTAGCGAGCCACAGCCGTCCCGTCAGCACCTGGGCCCAGCAGCACCAGCTCGAAGTCTTCGTCAAACGAGAGGTTACGCCCTCCGACTGATAGCTGGAGGGTTGCATGGGGATAAGTCTCGTCCATCGGTCTCACGGCGTCTGCTTTAACGGGATAGACGACCACAGTGACACCGACGGGGAAATCGATCTTCCCTATACGTCCACCACAGGCAAAAGCACCGGCCACGACACACAGCACGGTCAACCAACTCATGGTCCTGTGTGACTTGGGAGGTTGTGCATTTTGTGAGGTCAGTTCGCTCATATGGTACCTTTTGTTATTTCAATCGCCTCAGTTCTTGATCGGGATTGCTTATTGTTGCCCCGAGAACACAAATTCGCGCGTCTTGCTAAACACTAAAACACCGGCCTCCGAAGGTTTCACCTGAATCCGCACCTCATCGAATGCTCCTGATTTACAACCTTCGGTTTGCGACAAGTCGATGTCGACACCAGCATCCGGCACATTTGCGATGGGCTGCAGCGGCACTTCCGCTGTGCCTTTCGTGGTGCACGCCACAGCCAGCGTTAAACCCTTCCACACCGCCGGTGTCCCCGGTAGTTCCTTCCACTTGAGGCGCGGAAACTTGATGGCTTTCCCAGCTTGAAACCCAGAGGCTTTGGTGAGATCCAGAGTTCGTGATTCTTCACGAGCAGCAGACATGGAGCCGGTGAAGTCTGTGTACATGTATGCGTCGCCATCGACTTCTTTAATTTTGGTGATGTTTATCCCTTTGGTCCGGTCTTTGGGCTCTTTCATGCTGAACATGTACAATGCGGATTTGCCGTTGGCTGTGCCGCGATGCAGACCCAGAACGCGACCATCGTTTAGCGAGCTGAGTGGTCCTATCTTCTGGGGCACACCTGTCGCTACATCTACCGGCAAAGTCACCGTTGAAGCTACATCGCCGCATGTGGGTAAGTCTTTGAAACAGCGATCGTTAGTGACATGTATGACGCCACTAGTGTAGAGCGACACAAACACGTTGCCCGACAAGGGCTCGTGAGCCATGGTGTAGACGCGAGCTGACGAGTCGTTAACGATATCCCCGTTGGTAGTGATCCCCATGGCATAGGAGCCACCCGCCTCTCCTAACTTTTGAAAGTTGAACCCATTAGCAGCGTTCGCTGGTCCGGTCATTTTATGACCCGCGTTCGGCGGTGACACCACCGTCATAGTGGTGCCCTTACTCGTCAAATCCACACCTATCAGGCCACCGCCCGTCGATACGCTCTTTGAGTAAAAATAGTTTCTCTTCGGGTCATAGGCACAGCTGTAGCCCCAGTCGCCGCCCTCGTTGACAGCCAGTATTTGCTGCTTGCTCGTATCTACTAAACCAGGTTTGGTAATATCGATCGGTGCTCGGTAGAATTTTCGTTTGTAACCGTTCTCTGCGGTATAGGACGCGCCAAGGTAATCGATGCCATTAATGGTGTAAACGATCACGCAAATACGACTAGCGTATGTTGCTGGCGGCCCTTCAGTCCCAGTCTTCCTGATTGCATCGTCACTTGTCAGGGTGTTTAGGTCGACTGCTACGGTTGCCTTGCCACCCTCTGTAATGTTTCGCGGTACGTAGTATATTTTTCCAGTCGTTGCATCTGCGCCCGCCGTCGTCCCAACGAACAAACCGTACTTTGTCGCAAAGGTACGGTGACCACCAGGACCGAGTCCCGAAAATGTGACCATCGGGTAATCTTTCTGTGCATCGAGCGAAATCTTGTAACCTATACCAGCTGAGTTCACCACCCATGCTGCGTTTTCGCTCTGAGACGTACTGAGCGCCTCGGCGAGACTAAAGGTCGGCGGCGCACCGAACGCGCCGTCCGTGCCACCGGCGCCCTTATCTCCTCCACCACCACCTGCAGTTGCGGAGCCGTTGGAATCGGCTTTCTTGGTCGCGGTCTGGGACAGGAATTTAGCCTTATTACAGGCAGTTAAGGTGCTACAGACGGCAAGGGCCAACACCCCAATGCCCCGTATCAGGCCGCGCCACTCATTTGCGAATTTGCCGCTATTTACCATCGATTCAGCCCTTTATACACCAACCTCATGCTCTAGCACGGTCAGGGACTTTCCTCTGGAGACGCGCCGCAGGAGCCACATCTATCTTGTCGGATTAGATTGCCAAAAACTTAAGTCACCGCAAATATCTCGATATTTATCAGAGTGTTGCATAACTTCTTTGACCCGCAAAATAATAATTGTTTGGTACAACCAGACACAAACGCTCGTTTTTCGTGGTATACGGTGGGGGTGCAAACAACAAAGGAGCACCCTCATGATCGCCAATCGCGCCATTCGTCAGATCCTCGCTATGTGTTTTGCCACCGTGACATCCACTGCCATGGCTCAAGACAAAATCGACGCCATGACCGTGCCGTACGTCGACCTGGACCGCTTCATGGGCCCTTGGTATGTCCAAGGACACACCCCCTTAGTGATCGATGACCATTCATCCAATCAGATTGAAAGCTATGAGTTGAAAGAAGACGGCACCATCGCCACTACATTTACTTTTGAGCGGTTTGGCCGGACCATCACTCTCAATCCCAAGGGCTGGGTCGCCAACAAGGACACCAACGCCCATTGGAAGATGCAGTTCCTATGGCCGCTATCAAGCGACTACCTCATCGTCCGACTTGATCCCGATTACGGCACCACTGTGATCAGCGTACCTGGTAAAAATCTGATTTGGATCATGTCCCGGTCGGCGACTATGAGCGACGAGTCCTATCAGGCAATCGTCGAAGATTTGGCTGGCGACGGTTATTCAGTCGAAAAAATCCGTCGCGTACCGCAAAAGACAGCGGACGCGGCAACCTAGGGAAGCGACGGTGCCACGGCCGACGTCTCTGGTAGCAGTGTTGCATACCCCTCACGGAATGTTGGGTAAATGAATTGGTAGCCATAGCTGAGCAAACGCTGGCTACTGACTCTTTTGTTGCCACGTAGAAAGTGACTCTCTTCAGTATCATCAATAGTCTTAATTGCCACACCGAGCCTATCTGCTAGCCACTGCGCCACGGTCGCACGTGTGGCTGACTCGGTATCTACGCCGTTGAAGACAGATGGTGGGTGCTCTAATCCAGAGCAGAACTTGAGGACCCTAGCCGCATCGTCGCGGTGGATCCGATTTGTATAGGCGCTCGATGCAGGATTCACTACCAGAGCGCCAGATTGCACGGCCCTTATAAAACTGACCCGACCTGGGCCATAAATCCCTCCGAAACGCACGCTTGTATCCCCCGGCCGTAATAAAGACTCGCCCTGGGCGATGGTCCTTGCTGTCGGGCTTGTAGGATCCGTGGGGGTATCCTCGGTGACGACTTCGCCCAAGCTCTGCCCGTAGACGGAGGTGCTTGAAGTCAATAGGAGACGTGAACCATAAGCCCCAGTGCGCTCCATGAGGTTTAAAAAACGCTGTAAGCCATGCCCATAAATTTTGGTGTAGGCATCCACACTGGCATCATCCGGCGCTGCACAGTAAAAAATTCGGTCCAGCGACCTCGGTAACTTGGACAAATCACCGTCAACCAAATCCAGAGCTATGTCTGTCACCCTCGTTACATTCGCGGCGCCGGAACGCGATAGGGCAAAAACCTCATGGTCGGAATCCTCAACCAGGAGTTCAGCCAATCGGCGCCCTACGTAGCCACAACCAACAATAAGTATACGCATGAGCCACGCTCCAGATAACCGATCAAGGCCCCACTAGTATCATTCTCCGACGATTTTAGCGAGTCTAGGTCGTAGTGAAATATCGTCTTGGTGACCACCGTCCATCATGACACCATCGTCGCGCCACTGACTGCCACGGCGCGCAAGACGGCGCGCAAGCTCCATATCGAGATTGACAGGGTAAGTGAGCACCATGGCACTGACACGATTACGCCCGAGGTTTTTGCTACGGTAGAGCATTAAATCGGCTGCTTTAATCAAATCCTGCGGATTACCTCTAAATCCCTTGTCCACCCAGGCTAACCCTATACTAACGGTCAAATTGATGCTGTAACCATCGCAATGGAAGGTTTGCTTACTCAACGTCTCTCTGACTGTCTCAGCCTGAAATTTTGCCGCTTCGAAATCATTTGCTGTCAGCGCCATAATGAATTCATCGCCACCGAATCTGGCCAAAATATCCTTATCTTTAAATATCCCTGACTGACGTAGCCGTCCGCCAACTTCACTGATTACGTAACTACCAACCAGATGGTTTGTTTCATCGTTCACTGATTTGAAGCGATCTAAATCCATCATCATAATTGCAGCAGGGGTGGCACCCATCTGACATGACGCCATCAGATCACTGTACTTTCCGTCAAAGCCCCGCATGTTACTCAGACCTGTCAATTCGTCCGTCAACGACTGTTGCTCGAGCCGATGATTGGCGTGGCGTAGGCGATCCGTCATCGATTTCAGTCTAAGTACACTCATGATCCTAGCTACCACCTCGGCACTCGTGTAGCCCGACCTCAAATAGTCGTCTGCCCCAGCCTCGAGGCAGATCACACTGCGCGCGGCATCGTCGGTATCTTTGGTACTGGCAAAGATGATACCGGTGTGTCTCGTTTCTTCGGTTGCTCTGATTGCACGAATAATTTCCATCCCAGCATGGAAAAAATCCGACCCTTGCATAAACACCAAATCGGGGTGCTCTCGTTTGAAAGCTAGCATAGCTTCGGCAACTCCACTGGCCACGCTGATACGCATCCCGCCGGGATGTCTGGTCTGTTTGATAGTGGTAATAGCAGCGCCGCGTCCAGCGGTGTCAGGGTCTACTACCAAGACATGCATGGCTCTGAAACTTGTTTGCGCCTGCCAGTTCACCGATTCATTCTCCTCTAGGTCAGCCTGATCGTCTCTCTACGGCAATTCCTACACTGCCGCTGTTGCCGGGCTATCGGAACAAATTCATATAAGTTTACCTGAATGTTTTTTTAAACAATAAAACACCGATATAATTTAAAAAAAGCCTGCACCCAAAGGACCATACTTTGGCCACCCACCAAAATCCGGCAACTTCCGGAATCGATTTCGGGCACTGCATGTGCTGCTATTTCCTCGTCAGATCAGGCAGGTACCCCTCGCGCAAGGGAGGACTCAAGATCGAGCCGCAGGCTGCCGATGAAGCGTATACAAATAGAAGTATCATCCTCGGCCGCGTTTAAGACGTCGGAATCATTTCAGGAGATATGGCCCCCCAAATGTCGTGGCGCACTAAACAATTTATAAATAGATCGAGACTGTGGCACTCCGTCATGCGGATCACTGCCGCTGTGTCGACGACCGTTTTTATTGGTATATTGGTCGGTACGTACCTTTGGTTAGATACGTTGCAGGTTTTCGATATCAAGGACGATCAAGTCTCGACGATTGTCGAGTACAAGGGTCAGGATAATACGCTTATTTTGGCCCGCAACGGCGAGAAGATTGGCGAACTGTTCAGTAAGTATCACGTACATGTTCCCTATAAAAAAATACCCAAGGGCATGGTCGATGCCGTCATCGCCATTGAAGACCGAAGCTTCTGGCAGCATCACGGATTCGATCCCAAGGGGATACTCCGGGCCACGATGGTGCGCCTTAAGGGTGGGAACAGCCATCAAGGGGCGAGTACGCTGACGCAGCAAGTTGTGCGGAATTTCCTCCTCTCCAATGAAAGGTCGCTTCAACGCAAGATCCAGGAGATCGGACTTGCTGTGCAACTGGAAAAACGCCTGAGCAAAGAGCGTATTCTTGAAATTTATTTGAACACGATGTTTTTAGGCAACGGAGCCTACGGTGTCGGAGCTGCCGCACAACGTTATTTCGGCAGAGATTTGGCCGATCTAGACGTGCACGAATACGCGCTGATTGCCGGTTTGTTCCAATCACCGAGTCGGTTCAATCCTGCGCGTTATCCGGAACGAGCAAAAAAGCGGCAACTCCAGGTGTTGAGCGCCATGGTTCAGGCGCGGATGATTAACCAGCGTGACATGAATCAGCTTGGTAGAGCTCAACTCATTTACAAAGAATACCATCCAATTAACGAGGAGTTCGCACCTTACTTCATCGATTTTGTCCGCGAAGAAGCGCAGAAACTCATTCCGGGCCGTAATACGATAAACGGACAAGGTTTGAGGATCCATACGACCCTCGATATCGAACTACAGCGCCTTGCAGAGCGCGGCCTTGCCTCATCAGGCAAGATCCTTGACGACGCGGCGAAGAAAGTCGGGGTTGTCACTTTAAAGGACGGCACACCAAGCAAAGCGAGGCTCGAGGCGTCTTTACTATCGGTAGATCCCACAACCGGCGAAATTCTAGCGATGGTAGGGGGCCGCAACTACTCCCAGAGCAAATTTAACCGCACCACTCAGGCACTCCGTTCGCCGGGATCAGCTTTCAAACCGGTCGTCTATGCTGAAGCATTGACGCAAGGATTTAAGTGGAGTGACGTCATTTTCGTGTCGCCCATCACCATAGATAGCTACCGACCACGCACACCAGACGAAGATTTTGGCAAGGAGACCACGTTACTTCGTGCATTTTATCGTTCGATGAACACGCCCACGATCGAGATCGGTCAAAAAATCGGCCTGGCTCCGGTGACTACGCTCGCCAAGCAGCTTGGGATTCGCTCACCGCTCAAAGATGAGTTTGGGACGATGCTCGGGAGTTCCGATGTAACGATGATGGATTTATCGAGGATGTATGCAACTTTTGCCAATTATGGTAGGTTAGTGGAACACATCGCCATTACGAAAATTACCACTCGCGACGGTAAAGTGCTCTACGCTGCACCTAAAGTCGCAGCGCGTAGCTCTGCGCCTCTCACGCCGCAGATCGCCTTTCTCATGACTGAGGGTATGCGGACAGTACTGCAGTTTGGTACTGGTTTTACCGCCGGGCACCTAGCCAATTTCGCCGTGGGTAAGACGGGGACCTCAAATGAATCCACGGATAACTGGTTTTGCGGCTATGCGTCGAATATTTCTACCGTTGTTTGGGTCGGCACAGACGAGCATGTGCGCATTTCCGGCAACGTTACAGGCGGCAAATTGGCACTGCCAATTTGGGAAAAGTTCATGTCCAGTGCCTTTAAAGTGAGGCCTCCGAGCTACATAAGTCCGCCGGACAATGTCGTAGCAGCAGTAGTCAATCCCCATTTCGGGACCCGCACGGATAGTGGTGTTAGAATGTACTTCATTAAGGGTAACGAGCCTCCAGCTGAATCAGCCAGCGCAGCGCTGGAGGCACTGTCGGCAACAAGTGCTGCAGGATATCGCGATGTATTTAGAAACTAGAGCTAATGCTAAAACTTGGTACCGCACCATCTTAGCCGTTGCGATCAGCTTGGGTCTAACGGCCTGCATCACCAGTTCACGCCGTGCATCCGCCTCAAGGCGCCCAGCTACCAGCGGCTCGGAGATCGCTATTGAACGTCCGTACGGCCTCCCCCCTGGAGCACCAGGAACAGGAACCATACCCGGCATGGAGCTTAGTGCTGATCAGAAATGGCCTGCTCCATCCGCACCCAACACCGCTGCCAACGGAATCCAAGCTGAAATTGCGCGTTGCCGCGAAATAGTCCAAAGATTTTCCCCACCCTATAAAGAGCTCTACGATGCTCTGAAGTCACAGAATCTTATGGGTTTAAAGATTGCGAGCGAGAAACTGGCATTTGCTTCGGCCGCGACTTGTGACCAAGCTCCTGCAAGGCAGGACCTCGTGCAGAGCGCCCTAACCACTATCAACACCCATTCTGGCCGCATCGGTCTCATTCTCCCGCTCACGGGTCCAAATGCTAAGTTATCCAACTACGTCATCAGTGGGATGCGTGCGTCGTTTCGCGATGCCGGTAAATCTTTCGAGCAAGAAGTCATCCTAAAGGATAGCGGTGGCAGCACGGCAGGCATGATCCGCGGACTTGCCGAATTGATCGTTAGGGATCAAGTGGGAGTCGTCATTGGCGGCTTCAACCATAGCGAAGCCGAAATACTGGCCAAATGGAGCGACAAGTTATTTTTGCCAGTGGTCCTTCTAAATCGTGACCGTGACCTCACGAAGGCATCCCGCTATGCGTTCATGGTTTACCCTGATGAACTGCGCCTTGCTGATGCCTTGGTGCAAGGCATGGCTGAGAGACGCCTGAAACGTGTTGCTATCCTAAAACCGACCTCGGGCAAAGCTGATAAAGTGGTCGAATACTTCAAACAAAGTATGGTAGCTGCCGGCGGCGAAATAGTCACCGAACTGCCTTATACGCAGGGTAGCTTCGAAACCATGCAAGAAGCGGCCTTCAAGCTCTTCAAGATGAGCATGACGGGGCGTGAAGAAGAATTCAAAGCTACCTATAAGAAAATTCAAGAAGAGGCCGAGGCGAACGGCGAGGCATTTAATCCTAAGATGGTTTACCTAAAGCCTATCACAGATTTTGATGCCGTATTTATTCCGGACGATTTTCGCACGATTCGCTATTTCATCAAGATCTTCCGCTATAATCGCGTTGAACGACTCACCATGATCGGCAATCACGAGTGGCGTTCACCAGCATTGATTGAGCCTTACGATGACTTCCTAAGCGGCAGTATCTTTGCTGATTTTATTGGGAGTTATGCCAAAATACCGCCGTCAATTCCTGCTCCTATGCTGAATAATCAGTATTTTGTCGATCCACAAAGCGTGGCTTCGATAGACTTCCAGCTTGTCGGGTTCCGTAGTGCGCAGGTGGCGAGAGCTGCCATCAACCAACAGGCCGGCCGCCGCCAGATCGCTACAGCCATGGCCAAGGTAACGACTGATCAGGTAGGCTTCCCCGGCAATGTACGCCTGTTCGACGACACGCGACATGCAGCTTGGCCAACCTACCTCTTCACGATCCGCAAGCAGGGTCTTTTTCTCGAATCCAGTAACCCCAAGGGGTTGTCGTTTGGTAGTCCAGCGCCTGGCGCGCGGCGTGGCTGAATCAGGCACTCGATGCTTCATTTAGGTTGGTTGCTACGTTTGATGCGATACACCGTACCAGGCACGTCGCGCCCTCGACTCTTATCAACCTCGATCTGCGTCATCTCAAAAACAAACCCACTTTTGCTCAGTGCGCGGCGAAAGGCCTCGCTATGCGCTCTATTTTGATCAGCAACGAGCACTGTACCCTGAGGCGCCAACATCGCGTCAAAACTGGCTACTAAAGGCTCGACGTTACGTGCCTCATAGGTAAGGTCCGAAGCCAAGATGACTTCAAAAGTCTGGCCGAGCGGGGTACGCCAGTCGACAAGTTCCGTCTTTAAGGTGGTGAATCCATTTAGAGCCGCATTAGCCTCGACAAACTTAAGTGCCGTTGCATCGTAGTCAGTAAAGAGCACTTGTAATCCGCGCTTCAGACCCGCGAGTCCAGGTAACCCTAGCCCACAACCAAGCTCTATCGCTTGAGTGCCAGCTGGCCACTGATGTTTCAGCACCTCCTCTGTAAGGTACTTTGCCACCGGCCATAATGTTGCCCAGTAAGGCATATATTCATCGTCTGCATAGGCATCGGCAACAGCCGCCAGGTCGAGTAGGCGCTCTGGCACCGCTGGCCGCATGAGTTTGAAAGATTCCGTACCACAACGGAATTCCTCGACAGTGACAGGACCAATGTCGGCCTCCGTTACGGCTGCCATTTTGTAATTTGTCTTTTGCTTAGTCATAGCCTGCTTGATCGTTTTAAAACTTATGCCCTGAGGGGCAGATGTTCAATGTTGGTGAATCCATATGGTAGCAGCGCCGGAAGCAGCGCTTCCGTGTCGGCCAAACTTGTGGCCAGGAACAGATGATCGCTTGCCTCTGTAGCCCGCTCTTGCGTCGTGGCTGTAGCCCCAAGTACATGGGTGACGCGCGCCGCTACTGGCGCACCAGAGTCAATCCATGCCACCGGCCACGGTGCGGCCGCCTTCAGTTCATCAATGAGCAAGGGAAAATGGGTGCAACCCAGAACCACCGCATCCACTTTTTGTGAAGGCCCTGATGCGGTGCCTGCGCAGTTGAAGAGTGGCATAATTTCAGCACGCACATCATCCAACGCCACACTCTGACCGCGCAGCTTGCGCTCAGCCAGCTCGACCAAGCGCCGCGAGCCGACGCACACCACTGCGGTATGAGCAGCGTGCTTACTAATGAGTTCCCTGGTGTATGCTCCGGCGATCGTCGTCGGTGTGGCTAAAATACCTATGCACCCGGTTTTCGTCGTTGCTGCGGCGGGTTTTACCGCAGGTACTACACCCACAAAAGGGACGGAAAACTGCTCACGCAATGCCGTTAGAGCTGCTGTACTGGCGGTGTTACACGCAATCACAACGACATCAAGATGCGCTCTCTGGAGCATCGACCGCACAGTTGCCGCGGTTAATTTAATGACCTCTTCACGACTGCGCGTACCATAAGGAAAGTGAGCATTATCTGCCGCATAAGTGAATTGAGCCTGGGGCACCTGTGATTTCACCGCCGCCAGGATACTGAGGCCACCGACTCCAGAATCAAAGACACCGATCCGCGGCGACACTTGTGTTTGCCCAGCGTGCAAGGTCAACGCCCTCGAACCCGACCACCTAGCGTTCCACTGCGGGCCACCAGACGGGCTGGCTTAGCGGAAACCGCTGGGTTAGCTTTAGGCCGCACCACAGGCCTTGGCGGCGGTACTAAAGCGATGTGGCGGAGTATCCGCACCACTTTACCGCTCACCCGGCTTAGGTCTGCATCGCGTAACACCTCAACGCCCCCCACTTCGCCGTGTTTGAAGGACCGATTGACATGAATGACATCACCTCTGGCAGGACCAGTCCTAGCAAGAAGCAACACGACATGACTGTGCTGCAGCAGCAGATCTCCCGGCAGGGCCTTATGCAAATCACGCCCGATATCGACTAGATTTAGCGCCCTAAGTGCCTGACGCGGCATGTGGCGCAGCTTTTCTGTAGCCATATAGGGATAGCGGAGTCCAGCGTCATTCATGATACGGTGCACAAAATGACTGCAATCCATGCCGCACTGCTCACAGGCCGTGCAAACTGCCGCACTGCGCGCTGACGGCAGGTGCGAGGTCTCCTCCCGGCAGGCGCGACACTGCTCACATTGCTGCCGCGCTCCAATGGTGTCACCGCCCCACACGTAAGGTACGTAGGTGAGCTCGCCCATTCTTTCAGCTGCACGCAGTAGACCGAGCCGTAAACTCTCAATTTTGTCGTTAGCATTGGGAACGACAGCAGGAGATTGCACCTCTGCTGCCCTGTCCACTACCGAAGCCAAGTTAGGTAAGGGCTCGCGCTTGCTCGAGCTGGTGACCACTGCCCCGGGCTCGGCACCATAGGCCTGCGGGCAACCAGCGGCGAACATCGCCGTGACCACCAAGAGACCTGCTGTTTGAACGATGCCGCGAACCAGACCTGACCTCAAAATCGAGACTCACAGGGAGTCAATATATGACTCATAAACATTATTATGCCCCTGATATCATGACTAAGGACTCATTGGAAACCCAAGGATTCCGTTTTAAAGACTTTATCCCCTGTATTCAGTCATTTAAGATGGAGTTAAGACGGGCGAATAAGCGCTCCCAAGGAGCTTCCTACGGGCAAATCATGAACACGCAGGCCGAACCACACACGCAACCTCATCAAACTTGGGTCACTCGTTTTGCCCCAAGCCCGACGGGTTTTTTACACCTAGGCCACGTAGCATCTCTGATTTTCGTGAGCGGCGTAGCAAAGGCGCTGCAAGCCAGGGTGATCTTGCGGATGGAAGATCACGACCGGGGACGCTGCCGCCCTGAATTTGAACTTGCAACGTTTGAGGACTTAGCATGGCTCGGCTATCGCTTTGACAACCAGGAATTCAACCCTCACGATCCATCCCCTTACAGGCAGAGCGACAATCTAAAAGTCTACGAACGCGCACTGCGACAACTGGATAGCAGTGGACTCATTTATGGCTGCAAATGTTCGCGCCTCGCGATCACCAAACGCACGGGCCAAGTGGGCGGCGACGAGCTCCACTACGACGGCCATTGCCGCAACCTGGGACTACCATACGACGCTCCCGATTCTGGGGTACGGCTACGTCTCAATGATAGCCGCGAGCAATTTTTTGATGCTAATTTAGGCCCACAGTTGCAGTTTCCAATGCAGCAATGTGGGGATCTCCTCCTGCGCGACCGGCACGGTTACTACACCTATAACTTTGCCGTAGTCGTCGATGACCTCCGGCAGGGCATCAATCTCGTGGTCCGTGGTAACGATGTACTACACGCCACAGGGCGTCAGATGTATTTGGCGCGCCATCTCGGACAAAATGTCAGCAATACTTATTTCCATCACAGGCTGCTAGTCGATGCGGCTGGCGCTAAACTAAGCAAACGCACATTCGCCGCAGCAATTGCCAAGCGCCGCAGCGCCGGAGAAGAGCCAGGGCAACTACTAGGTGATGCCGCTTTTGCGATGGGATTAATTACGACGCCAAGATCTATCACTTGGGACGAGTTAAACACACTCATCGTGTTCCCTCATTTGCTCAAGGAGCATCGCCATGGCTGAGTTCGATTTCATTCGTTGGCTTGCCCAAAAGTTGGCAACGTCCCATCCGAGTAACGATGCGCTACTCATTCCCCCTGGTGACGACACGGCGCTGCTGCCGCCTCACACAAGCGGGGTGCTGTTTGCCGCCGATATGCTAATGGACGGTGTCCATTTTGACCTGGCCTCGACCTTACCTAAACTGATCGGCCGTAAAGCACTTGCCGTTAATTTGAGCGATATCGCCGCAATGGCAGGACGACCCAGCAGTGTGACGGTTTGTTTAGCGCTGCCTAAATCGCTTCCGGAGAGAGGGGGCGAGACCTTAGCGCGTGAACTCATGAGCGGTATGCTACCTCTGGCGAGTGAGTATGATGTAGCTATTGCTGGAGGCGACACCAACTCTTGGAACGGCCCCCTCGTCATCAGCGTCGCTATCACAGGTGTGCCACACCATGACGGAAGCGTCCTCAGGAGCGGTACTAATTTAGGCGACTGGATCTTCGTGACGGGTGAGCTAGGTGGTAGCATTACCGGTAAGCACCTGAGCTTCACGCCCCGCATCA
This sequence comes from Deltaproteobacteria bacterium, assembly GCA_016874735.1. NCBI lineage: Bacteria > Pseudomonadati > Myxococcota > Myxococcia > Deltaproteobacteria bacterium. Next base: position 33,689 of record VGTI01000010.1, on the reverse strand, counting down.
ACGAAGCCTCAATGCTCCACGAAAAGTACGGCCTTACAGCTATGCTAGATTTGAGCGACGGGCTCGGCTCGGACCTCCGTCATATACTTGATGCGAGCGGGTTTGGCGCCACGCTGGATCCAAGTCGCATTCCCATCAGTGCAGCAGCGCGTCAAGCCGCCAAAAAAAGCGGTAAAGATCCACTCCATCACGCCCTAGGCGACGGCGAAGACTTTGAGTTATGTTTTACACTGCCGCCAGAAAAAGGTGCTATGCTGCTAGCACAACAGCCATTTGCCCCGAATCTACTCGTCCACCATATTGGGACCATCACGCAAAAGCGTGGTTTATATTGGTCTGATGGTACGGAAGTCACCACGATGGGCTGGGTACATGGATTTTGAGGGAGACGCACGTGAAGTCACTACATCAAATATCAACGCTCGCCATCGCAATCTTAGCTTTATTTTCGCCGTTTGCTGGCGCCAATGCCTCGTCCGCGGCTTTGGCAGACGACTCTAACGCGCTGGCACCGACGGTCTTAGACCTGATCAGCGTTGATCCCAAGCTCTTGACGTTTAAAAAGGCATTGGACCGCACGGGAATTAGCCGGGATCTCATGCAAGGCACCAACGTCACGGTATTCGCACCGACAAACGCGGCATTCGACGAATGGCCTGCCGATGAACTTGCGAAACTCTTTGCGCAACCAGCAGCTCTCAGTTCCCTGGTTGAAATTCATTTGGTCGACGGCTATGTCACCTTAAGCGATCTTGAATCACGCCAATATCTCATCACCCGTCTCGGGCGGCTCGTATCCGTGATGCATGATACCCCGTACATCCTGATCAATGATGCGAGGGTTGTCGGCGGGGATTTAAGAGGCGTCAACGGTTTAGTTCACATCATAGATACGGTGCTAGAGCCTTAATGGAGTTTTTTGGCAGATGACATTCATCCCTAAATTCATACGCCCCATCTTAGCTGTTGCTGTTTCCGTGTTCAGCACGCAAGGCTATGCACAGCTTCCCCCAATTATGAATCCCCCCAATGCCCAGTGGTATCTTTGGACCTGTTACGGTAAATCGGCAGCCAACAATCAAGATGTGATTTGTGGCCAAGCTTACGGATACAACGATTACTGGGCACGCTATGCTTGCGGGGCGACGTTTTCTGATGTGCGCTGCTGGCCCACCTCCCTATAATTACTGGTAAATATTTATTTGTTTTCCAGAGCCTCAAGGTTTGCGGTGGGTTAGCCGAAAACATTCCCAGTTGGTACAAAACGGTACCAGCTTGGAGGCCAACCTTTCATGACTGCACCGAATGAACTTTTGCGCCAAGTCTTGCGCAATGTGTCCTTCTGCCATGCGCTCCCTGCCGGTGCGCTGGAACCGCAGCTCATGCAGCAGGTCACTGAGATCACAGGACTCGACAAAGAACTGATTATACGCCTAGGCCGTCTCGTTGCCACCAATGGCAGCTTACTCCCCGTGCAACTACTGATTAAAAACGGCCATATCCCCAAGGCCCCCGGGCTACGCTACCGCATCCGGGTTCATTCTAAACTTGGCGGTATTGGGTTTACTAAACAAGCTGCTCGCCAAGGGCTGACTTTAGTCGTCGCCTCGCATCGAGGACGGATCACTTTAACCATGGCAGTTAGTCTGAGTCGCGCAACCAGCGACCTTAGTAATGAGCAGAGAATGGCGCGCGTCAAATGGGTCTGGGTGATCGAAACGCCCCAGCAACGGCAGGTGAGGCGCCACAGTATTGTCATTGGTGGATCGGCGCCCAGTGGTCGCAAAACTGCTCAGAAAAAACTTCATCCACGGCTGTCTTGGCATCCACAATTAAGAACATGAATCCGTTACATGATCACTAAAATCCGATTTAAGATAAAAAATATTTTATTTAGGCAAGATCTTGATGATCTGTCCAATGAGCAAATCGTTTATCTCAACCAGCATCGAGAACGTGAATTAGCAAGGGGTGTGGGATACTACAATAAGCTTGGCCTTTTTGGATATGTGTTAGGCACAGCCGCCGTTTATTTTGTTGGTCATCCTAAGCTCAAACTAATTGCCATGCTTTGGACCTCAACCCTTGCACTCGAGTGCCTCATTTGGATCTTCGCAGAGCGATTCGTAAAACCCCACAAACGTGAACTCATGGTGACGCTACGGGGATCTTTTATAATCATATCTTGCCTTGTGTGCTGCGCCTCCTTTTTCGACTCTGTGTTCAAAGATCCTCAGTTTACTCCAGACTATTACGTCATGGCAGGATTGATCCTTGAAATTATCGGCTGGGGGATTGGGGCGGCTACGTTGCTTTACGGTCATCTGGTCGTCATGTTTTTATGTGTACTACCCTTAATCACTCTCCTGCCCTCTGTCAGCGAACGATCGAGTAATCAAGTTGGATTGTTTATACTGGCACTTCTACCAAACGTTTGTATCGGGGGTTATTTTTTCGTTGAAACAAAAATACGACGTAGGCTCGCTCTCGTGGAATTCAACGCTCAGCAACTCTCGATGCAAAACGAGTTGTTGAAGCGCCAGACTATTGAGCGTGAACTCGAAATTGCGCGCGCCGTCCAGGATGCCTTTCAGTCACCGGTTGGAACCAAAAAAATCCGGAAATCATGAGATTGATTTTTTCCATGTCCCTTACGGCATTTTGGGCGGTGACTGGCTGGCGGAACGTGAACTGCCTGACGGACGCCAGGTAGTGGTAGTTGCCGATGTCACCGGCAAAGGAATTCCTGCCGCCATGGTCGTCCAATGTGTCCAGTCACTCTGGGCAGCAAGCTTGGCGGAACCACAGTTTGATGCGGACAAGTGGTTGCAGAGTTTAAATCAAGCGCTGTGCACGTTAGGCCGTACCCAGGGTACTCACTCGGTATCCATGGGGGTCATGGTACTCGCAGGAAGCCACTGTACTTACTTCTCCGCTGGGCATGTGCCGATGTACTTCGCCCGCGACATCCACGATCACCGAAGTATTGTACCCATCAATGCGCGCGGCTCAGTGCTTGGCCTAGATCCCTTAGTGACGTTCCAGCCCGAAATCATTGCCTTACCAGTCGGAGAGCCGTACATTCTGATGCTCGGCACCGATGGGATCTTGGATTGGCAGACACGGCGCAGCGGTCGCGCGGTGCAGCGTATCATCCGCGGAGCTCTCGATGAAGGTATGAGCGCAATCGCCAAACATCCTGTCAGCGACGACAAGATTATGATCATCATCCGCGCTGCTTGAAGCCGGCAAAAATTGCCGGATTTCAACAGGTCTGGATTTGGATAAACTAGGACAGAGTCCCCTTCCTACCCATTCTCCCGAGGCCCCCTCGTGACCGAGGTTGAAAGTAAAATTAAAGCCTTAAAGGTGGTCGGCTGGCGCGAGTACGTTGGCCTACCTGATCTAGGGTTGGGACTAGTCAAAGCCAAGGTGGACACTGGCGCCAGGACTTCGGCGCTTCATGCCATAAATATCAGATATACAGTTAAGGCAGGGAAAACATGGGTGAAATTTGATGTTCACCCGCTTCAAAGGACGACGAAACAGGTTGTCGTATGTGAGGCTCCCTTGATAGAGGAACGGTTCGTTCGGGATTCCGGTGGCAAGACTTCGCTCCGTCCAGTGATCGAGACCACAGTCGTGATCAAGGGGCGGGCTATATGCGTCGAACTGACTCTGATTGCACGCAGCTCGATGGGCTTTCGCATGTTAATCGGACGGCAAGCGCTGCGTGGCCATTTCATGGTGGATGCAGGAAGGTCGTACCTGGGCGGCAGAAAGAAGTTACTGAGAACTAAGGCAAAGGCAACATGAAGATCGCTGTACTTTCACGCAAACCCTCTCTCTACTCGACCACCCGCCTTGTTGAGGCGGCCCGTGACCGTGGCCATTCGGTGGAAGTGATCGACTATCTGCGCTGCTTTATGAATATCACCTCGCATAAGCCGCAAATATTCTTCAAAGGGCGATCATTAGCTGATTTCGATGCCGTGATTCCGAGAATCGGCGCCTCGCACACCTTTTACGGCACCGCTGTTGTGCGTCAATTTGAAATGATGGGTACCTACACGCTTAATCGATCCCTTGCCATATCACGCTCGCGCGACAAACTGCGCAGCCTTCAGATTATGGCCAAGCAGGGTATCGGTCTGCCGGTCACGGGCTGCGCCCACTCCACGCGCGACGTAGATGGTCTGATTAACTCGGTCGGCGGCGCTCCTTTAGTAGTGAAGCTACTGGAAGGCACGCAGGGCATCGGTGTGGTACTTGCAGAAAACCGGAACGCGGCAGAAAGTGTCATAGAGGCTTTCCGTGGCCTAAAAGCAAATATCATCGTGCAGGAGTTTATCAAAGAGGCGCGGGGCAACGACATTCGCTGCTTTGTGATTGGTGACAAAGTGTTTGCCGCCATGATGCGTAAAGCTCCCGAGGGCGAGTTTAGATCAAACCTCCATCGCGGTGGCGTCGCCACGCGCGTCAAAATCACACCAGCCGAGCGTGCTACTGCAGTTAAGGCAGCGAAGGCCATGGGCTTGCAGGTTGCTGGTGTCGACATTCTCCGCTCGGCTCATGGCCCCGTCGTGATGGAAGTCAACTCGTCCCCGGGCCTTGAGGGTATCGAGAAATCGACGCAAAAGGACGTAGCCGGAGCGATTATCGATTTCATCGAAAAACACCGTGGTCTTAAACAAAAGAAAATGGATCGCAATTTGGGTTGATGAACCTCACACGATAAACCTCACCTTTGACCAGCAAAACCACCAACATCAGCACGTCCAGCAAGAAGAACATGGTGCTCAGCTGCGCCGATGGCAGCGCCTATAGCATGATGGTGGGCTGCGGTGAGACCTATATCGCTGCCTTTGCTTTGGCGGTTGGTCTCGGTCAGGTGACTGCTGGCCTGGTTGGTACTGTGCCCCTACTGATCGGCGGCCTACTCCAGCTTATGGGGCCAAGGGGGGCCGTATGGTGCGGCTCCTATCGCCGCTGGGTGGTTGGATGCGCCTTACTGCAAGGTCTGGCCTTTCTGCCCCTAGCCTACGGGGCATGGCACGCCAACATCAGTGTTTACACGCTGTTTGCTACCTGCGCCGTCTACTGGGGCTTCGGCATGGCTGCGGGCCCGGCCTGGAATAGTTGGATTGACCGTTTAATACCCAAAGATGCTCTGAGACCATTCTTTACCGTACGCGCGCGGCTGACGCAGCTGGCAGCGTTCCTGGCTTTCCTCGGTGCAGGATATGTGCTGGTTGCTTTTCAAACTAAGGGTGAGACGCTGACAGGTTTTGCGACTCTATTCGTCACCGCAACCGGGTGGCGCCTTCTGTCTTGCCTCTGTCTTGGGCTGCAAAGTGATACGCCACTGCGCACCAACGCTGGACCTAAACCAAATTTCATCATCATTGCGCGACGCCTTTACACGGCCCAATCAAGTCGCTTCCTGGTGTTTCTACTGGCATCACAAGTCGGTGTCCATATCGGCGGCGCCTTTTTTGCCTCCTATATGCTGGCCGAAGCGGGCTTTCCCTACTACCAGTACGTGGCCTTGGTCGGGATGTGCTACCTCGCCAAAATCGTTACGCTACCCATACTTTCGACGCAGATTCATCGCTTCGGCTCCTACCGCAGTTTAGTTGTTGCTGCCTTGGGTATCTCTCCCCTACCACTCACTTGGTTGCTGGCCCCGCAGTTTCCCGTGCTCCTTGTTATTCAGTTTTTCGCCGGAGTCGCATGGGCAGCTTTCGAGTTAGCATCGACCCTGCTGATTTTTGAGCGGATAGCTGGCGAGGAGCGCCTATCGATGCTGACCGTCTTCAATTTGCTGAACGCCGCCGCCGTTGTCACCGGCTCCCTTATCGGTGGCGCCGGCATCAAACTACTACCGACGGCCTATGCTTACCCAATAATATTCGCCGTATCCACCGTCGCTAGATTTGCTGCCGGTGCGCTTCTATGGCGACCGCGCCGTATGCACCTAGCCGTGCAATCTACCGATGCCACCGCGGCGGAAAAGCCCGCGGCGCGCGCTGCTTGAGCTCGCGGTTAGCGGTGATTTACGCTATAACCAAACTAGTAGTGAGCGGTGCAGACGCAGAGGAGCAGCAATGGGGATGCAGGTTGCAAGAGCCGTAGTTGGGGTTGAGGGCGCCGCAGTAAAATATGCGATGACACGACCCGGTGAGAGCACGCCTGCCTATGAGGCGCAAGCACGCTCAGGACTGATTGATGGCATCGGTAGCATGACCACGAGATATGTTCAGGGGACGCGTTTGGCCGGCGTTGAGACTTGGACCTACGTGCCTAAACTTTTGACCACTGTGAGCTACCAGTGCGAGAACTTTCTCACTGGTGAGTTTAGTGAGGTCAAAGTCATCGGACGCAAGGCTAAGGTCATCTATCGCCCGGATGCCAGTGAGGAGCAGAGTACTAAAGAGATCGATTGGGGTGAGACCACTTTTGCCGGCAATGCCTTACCCGTGTTTATCGTCAAGCATTGGGACCAGATTAAATCTGGGGCATCGATCGATTTCAGTCTCTACGTACCATTTCGGCTAGAGGCCATTGGCTTTAAGTTGACACCGCAATTTGGCAGCGCCCCGCACACGATCAAGGTGCAAGCGGAGGCGCGTAACTGGCTCATTCGACAGTTCGCGCCGACCATCACATTTACTTTTGTCGACGGCCCCGAGCCGGTCATGACGGCTTATGAAGGTCCCGCGCAGCTGGCCATAAATGGGGACAAGCTAGCGCGGGTCAAGATTGACTTCACTACCGCCCAAGACCGGTAAACAGTCTGACGGCTCGTGCATCGCCATCATTGGAATAAACATGTCCGGACCAAGGATCAATAGCAAGACGGCCAAATTCAAATTCAGCGTCAGCTGGTGCCAATGGGCCAATAGGGGTACCGAGCGCCCAAGTGTTGGATGGGCCGTTACCACCTGCGCCAGTTCCGGCTAGCCAGTAGGCGTGGCCAAGGGCCCTACTATTGCTACACGGAGCGTAGGCCGTCTGATTGCATATCACCCAAATGCGCGGGTTGAGTGCTGTTTGTACCAGGACATCACCGGAGTTAGTTACGGCAATGCCGCTAGGTTTCCCCAGGTCTACGCTATTCTTGGTGGTGTTATCGCCTAGATTGGTGTCCGAACCTCCCGAACCGGCCCACCGATAGAGCGAGCCTGCGGTTGAGCCCGAGCAATTGCCAGTGTCATTCAGACACAGCAACCTAATGCGGTTGGCCCCGTGATCTGCGAGTACTAAATTGCCGTCAGGTAGTCGCGCCATTTGCGAGATTTTTCCGATGGCAACGTTAGTTGCTGTGCCGTCGGTGCCGTCGTCAACTATCCCTGTCCCTGCAACGTGATAAAGGGTCCCGCTGCTGCGTCCACCGCCACAGGCTCCGTTAGTGTTGAAACATGCGAGGTATACCTTATTATTCTGAATGTCGTAGACGAACACGTTGCCGTTGGTATCTGTGACTAGCGGGCCCGGTTTACCTACTGAACTCGCCAAAGAGCCACTGATATCACCAGAACTACTGGCAAGTCCCGTGGTCGACCCATTACCAATTAAGCGGTAAACGGTATCCTGAGTGTTTGCTGCCGTGCAATGGACACCCCCCGTTGCCGTGCAGATGATGTAAACATAGCTACTACCGCCCGTAGCAACGAGTAGGTTACCGCCTGGCTCGAAGGCGAGCGAAGTCATCGGTGGCAAATTGGCTGATGCGCGGGTGGTCCCGTCACCTTGGAAACTCGCTGCCAGAGCACCGGACCCAGCAAAAAGCATGCGATGACCTCGAGGCGCACCTATGCACGGCGCAACATCATTACGGAGACACTGCACATAGATCCGTCGCCTTTCGGGATCACCAATAAACAAATTACCATTACTATCGACTGCCGTTGAGAATTGACGGCTGTATAGCGGCGTATTGATACCACGCTCAGATGGTTGGTCCATCGGGGCCATCATGCCAGACCCAGCAAGCACATAGGACTTAAAGCTCGTCTTGGCATCGCACGCCCTACTCGAATCAAAACATAGTGCCCGCAGTTTTTGCCGTTGCTTATCAGCCAGTATGACGTTGCCACTATTATCTACGGCCATCCCGGCTATGGTTCCAACTTGGGTCGCAGCGATGTCGACACCATTTGCGCTGTCTCCATCACCACTGAGACCAACTGGTGCAATGGAGAATGTCGCTTTGTTTTTGCAGGATTCGCTCGCATAGGTAGACTGGCAAACCGCACGCAACGACTTGTTTAAGGAATCGTAAACGTAGAGATTATTGCCGCGGTCAAAGTAGAGGTACTCTGGTTTCCCTACCGCACCAGCACCAGTCGCAGTGCCGTCGCCAGCAAATTTAAGTAGGGTTCCAGGCCCTTTACCCACGCAGGGATGTCCGGTGGCATACCAATTACCTGAGCCGCAGACCACGAGCAACTTGAAGTACGAGGTGTCTCCGATATAGATAGCATCACCCTCACCTACGGCTAGGCCGGCGACGTTACCGATAGGTGCCGTTTCTGCAGGAGTCCCCTGAGATGCGGAGCTGACGGAGTCACCGACGGTGCCGGTGCCTGCTAACCCGTAAATGCGTCCGCCTGATCGTCCAGTTTGACTACACACAGGCCCCATGGTGCCTTGGCACCTAACAAAGACCCTGGGCTGCCCCGCCTGCGCAAATATGACGTTGCCGTTAAAATCCACAGCCAGCTGCGTAACATCCCCGATAGGGGTCGCTGTTGCCTCAACATCAAGTGTAGGCACACCGCTGCTACCATTGCCGGCCACTAAGACCAAGGACCCTTTGGCCTGATTGACACACACGCCAGCTCCAGGTATCACAACGTTACACACCGCTAGAATTTGGTGGTAGCCACTGTCAGCGATGTAGATGTTGTAATACTGATCGACGTAAAGAGCACTAACCTCACCGATCGCTTGCCATGGATTCCAAGGTGCCTGAGGGCGCCAAGCGGTTGAGTTACCCGGAATCATTTTCCCGTCTGCTCCCGCTAATGTATAGACCCGCTTGACCATCCGACCACGGCAATAAGGCACCTCTGAAGTGTCTTGACACCAGACATTCACGGTACCGTCGCTAGAGGCGAAAATGGTGTTACCAAATCTATCGGACGTCACTGCAGTAGGCGCGCCGATATGGATTTTTTCTAGTTCTTCGCCAATAAATCTATTGCGTCCTAAAATCTTATGGTGAGTCGAAACGCCCACATTAAGGGAAGCATCTCGCACGCTGTAGCTGGCTTCGGACGGACCGATAAGCGCTTTAATGCGGACCGCGATACTAAATAAGGTGTCGGTTATGAAGTCGGCAGCCTGGGTGTTTTCATAAAAGGATCGACCCGACTCATTGAGATTGAAGGCGGCATAACTTGTACCGATTCCCGTATAAGAATTAAAATATGACAACTGAGCGTTAGCCGATTCTTTGTGGGGTTGGATACTGTACGCCACGGCGGAAGTCCCAGATGCGTGTCCAGAGTAAGGCGCTGTCAAAAACAGGTCTTGCAGGCCAGCAAAATGGCTGCGAATCCGTTGCGCGGTTGTGCTCCCCTTCGATAGGTACCCCGATCCGACTAAACCTTGCGTCCTGACGAGCACCGTGTAGAAGTACTGCTTGGTAAACTCGGCTTGTTCGTGGACGAAAGAATTGGAGTCACTAATCCTATGGACATGTCCCCACTTGGTGTCTTGACCAGGGGCGATATTGTCAAAGTCTGACGGCATCTCGGTGGACGGTGGATTTTCACTCACGAGATACATGTATTCGAGGCTGCCGGTAAACGTGCTTGCTACGTTCACAACAATACGCTCATCTTGACTATCATCGGTGGTCACAGTTAAGTTTTCCCACACGCGGATTGCTAGCTCAATCGGTGGATGATTCCCCGCAGATAGCGTGGGAGTGATCGTGTATGTGGTGAGTCCTTTGGCCTTGGAGGCTGTACCGGTAATCGCACAAGTAGTGGTATTGAAACTCAATCCATCTGGAAGAGTTCCATTAAACGCGCAGCTTGCGATAGAACCACCTGTCACTGTAGGCGTTAAGTTTACGGACTGCCCGACGCTGTAGGACCGCATGCGATTGCCATAACCAATCGTGGCCCCAGGCGTGGATCCCACTGTGACTTGGCCAGTGGTGCCACCCGCAAAGAAGTCAGGCTGCCCGTAGATGGTCCGGTAGGCATAAACTTTATAGGAGTAGTTGTCGCCAAGTGTTAGACCCGTGTGAGTGACACTATTGGTGACCGGATTACCGACGTGGATATCGCCAGCCGCAGTAGTCGGCGCAGGTGTGATGGAACTAAAGTCACTCAAATTCGTCTGCACAGGGCCATCTTTGCGCGCAAGAACCACGTAACCGTCAGCTCCATCAGCAGCCGGCCACGATATGCTTACTGCCGTTGAGGTCGTGGATGTCGCGGTAATGCTTAGGGGACCGTCCACGCTGAGCACGAGATCGAGCGGCGTATAGTTGCCTGCACCTGTTGGTGTGATCGTGTAATTGCGCAAGCCTGACGGTACCGTCGCAGCACCGGTGATTTTGCAGTCGTTCTGTAGAGTCAGGCCCGTTGGAAGCAGTGGGGATGATGTACAACCACTCAGCGTGGTAGCCGAGAAGAACACAGGCTGTTTGTTAACCGTCTCACCGACATTGAGTCTCAGTTCTCTTGGCTGATAATAGCCAAAAACCGTGGGAATACCCACATTCACCATATGACGCCAACCTACGGCAATATAATTGTAAGACGCATCATAGGCCATGACTTGGTAGTTGTAGTTTGATCCTTGGGTCAAGCCACCATGAGTCACGGACAACGTAGTTCCGCTAGCATTTACCGTTGCAACGATGATATCGGCTGGGTCCCGTAGTGTTGCCGCCGTGACTTGTTCACCATTTTGCGGAAAGGTGCGCACGTTGGATCCCTGATGAGCCAAAACTATGTAGCCCGTGGCACCCTCAACCGGCGACCAAGATAGCGACACGCTGCTGTTCGTAACGCTTTCCGTCAGGTTGATGCCAAACATGGAACTCAAATAGACTTTAACTGGCTTGCCGATCGCAGCAGAACCTGGATAAACGGTGAGTTCACGAGCAGAAAACGGTGCCGTAATGGTCCCCGAAATTTTACAGTCACTGGCTAAAGTCAGCTCGGCCGGTAACTCGCCAACCTTAACGCAGGTCGAGGGTTGGGGACTCCCGTGATAATCCGGGACCATATCTTGATACTGCCCCACAATGAAAAGGCCGTGCTGTCCATTCTGGTAATCGAAAGCATAGGTATAAAAATTTGCTCCGATCAGCACTTTAGATGTGCTTTGCGATACGCCACCAACTTTGACATCAACAGCATATTTGGTGGCGGTGGTATTGGCTGCCAAGGAACCGCTGATCTCGCAGGTTGAAGTATTTAACTGGAGACTGGCAGGCAGAGAGGGAGACACAGAGCAGACTGCGCCTGGCGGCAACGTGGCAACTGTCTTGATACTAACGCTTTTGGGAGCCCCCGTAATCCCGTCGTAGCGGTACTCGGGACTGTCGTAAATGGAAAACGCGGGCACTAAGGTCAATGTGATATTGACGGGAGTACCGAGAGCAGCGCCCTTTTTAGGGGTGATGACGTAGGGCAACCTGTACTTAAAGCCATACTTTGGTCCGTCGTCTCCGCCCACTGACGGCATCGCAGGGGTACCGTCCAAATTGAGAACGCTCAGGCCCTGAGGATGGAAGTCACTAGCCTGAGCGAAGTCGATGGTCCCAGAGATGGAGCAATTCGGACCGAGTGTAATGCCAGGCGGCATCGGTTGGCTGGAGGCACACGAATCAAAGGCGCCTCCGAGAATTTGGGGGACTACCGTAAAGGGTGCGGCCTCACCTAGAAATTCATAATCGGTCTGCGCATAGGCTACCGAGGGTGCATCTGAGATCACTTTGATGGTGATGGCCGCAGGCAAACCACCGCTGGGGGTCATGGTATATTTCTGCGCCGGCGCAAGAGCTAATGGTGTGCCGGATAGAGTACAGTCCTGCGACAGCACCAGGCCGTATGGAAGTGGTGGGCTGACAGAGCAGTTGGTAAATGTCCCCGTTTTTGTCGGGACCAATGTGGACATCACCGCATTGATCGGCAGGGTTAGCTCGCTCACGGAGTACTTGACTGTCGGAGGTACCACGGCAGCAACCTGGGCATTAACAGCAGCGAGCTCACTTGCACTGAATGTGCTTGTGGCCTGCAGGCTACCAACTGTCGCGGCAGCCGCTTGAGACGAGCTATTGATCGCGGCGACAGCAGCATTCTCGTCGGCTTTGCCTGCAGACGTTAATGCTGTTAGTCCGGCCGTGACGCCACTCATCACGTTGCTCACTAGGTTAGCTATATTGCTGGCACCACTCACGTTTAGCGAGTCGATACCCTTTACCGCACTCGAAACTACCTTTTGTGAAGCTGTCGACAGGGCGTCGCCACTAAACCCTGCGGTGGCAAGAGCTGAAGTTGCGCTAGTCGTAATCGCCTTCAGTGTATCAGCGCTAGACTGTGCGTCCTGGGCGATGCCGAGACTGCCGAGGTTGGCCATAGTGGAGCTGATCACAGACCCCATGACGCTCGTCTTGGTCGACTCTGAACCAAGGTTAGCCAAAGCCTCCACAGATTTGCCAACTACGTTGGTCACGGCAGTGGACTTCTCGGCGTTGCTCAGCGCTGCTGAACTAGCCAAAGACGCCATAGTCCCGGCGATGATACTCTCTGTGGCCGCTGCTGACACGACAGCATCACTCGACACGGCGCTTAGGCCCGTTATGGCGCCTGCAGCCAGTGCCGCGGCGCCAGACGTAACGAGTGTGTTACCGAGGCCGGATTGTTCGCTGACAGTTTGCACTGCAGCGACGCTCGCAGCGGCAATAGACTTCACCGCTGGTCCGAGGTATGCGCTCTCAATTTTGGCCGCGGACAGCGCTTCGACGGCGCTCGTTGAAATTTCTTTCATCGTGCCGACTAGAGTAGCCTGATCTAAACTCTTAAAGACGCTCAGCGATTCGACACTGGCCGCCGCAAGTGATCCGGCGAGCGTTACAGTGGCACTCGCGTCTAGACCAGTCGCGGTGATCGAGGCCACCGCACCTTCTGTTGCTCCAGCGACTGCTGCAGCCACGTTTTCGGCTGGGAGATTAATTGCGGCCAGCTGCTGTACAGCCCCAGTAACGACGGCTTTGGCAACACTTGCCACGACGTCAGTCGCAATGCCCGCGGCTTGGAGATTGGCAATACTCCCGGCAGTCACCGATTTAGTCGCATCACCTACCGCGTCTGCTGCGAATCCCGCCTCCGTCAACTTCGAAACCGCACCTCCTGCCATCGTAGTCGCAAGATTTTCCAATGTAGCGGCCGGAAGACCGTCTGTGTTGCCGCTGAGAGCTTTGAACGAGGTACCTACAATGGCCTGGACTGCATTGGTTTTGAGGCTGGTTTCACTTGCCCCAAGTAAGGCCAGCCCGGCGACGGCACCACGCACGACCGAGGGCGCTGCGTATTCAACCGGAAGACCGACCATGTTCACATTCAGGTTTAAATTACCAGTTTGAATCGCTACGACACCTGCCTTGAGCTCCGTGCGGGCTGCCTCTTGGACCCCAGCGATCTGCGCTTCGGTAAGACCCAGCTCGCGAAGCGAAATTGCCAGGTCAGCAATCATTGTCTCGCCAATAGCGAGAGTGCCTGACACTGCTTGCTGGTCGGGGCCGGCACTGGTGGCTCCTGATAGCATAGAATTGATCTTGCCAAACACACCACGTACGCCGCCGGTCGGTGCGTTGAAACATCCAGTCAACACACTAAATAGACTAAACAGACTAATGCTAACAGCCGCGCTAAATCTGTCCAGACAGCGCCTGCTACATTTGTGAGCCTTCTGTGGTCGATGAGTTGTCATTCGTGCATGCCCTCGCACCTTAGCCCCTGCCAGGTCAGGGGATCGACATACATACCTCGGACGCACCCCTAAAAAACTTAACGAACCAATATTTTCTTAATTAAATTTCGCCACCTTAGGCCGATAATTTATACTAACAATCGCAATTCTTTGCCGCTCGGACTTAAGCCTAATGACGGATTCCACCGATGACCGTTGGGGACCAATGTGGCCAAGTAAGGCGGAAGTCAACTAGGGCAACCGCTTTACAAACCAGCTGGCGGAGCGTGCAACTTTGAAGGCGAACTTAAGGTCAGTCGTATCCTTCGTTCTTGGTGTTATGCTGGCATCGTGTCACATCAAAGCAGCACACCCGGTGGGCGAGGTCGTAAACCCGCAGTCGAGCAACATGCTACCGACCGATTTTTGCCGCGATTTTCAGCTAAATCCTAATTCTGATTTGGCTCACACCATCCGCGTACTAAACAAATCTTTATCTAAAGACGAATGTGAGCCGATGTTGCAATCCTTAATGACGACGCGACACCTCGATCTCGCGAACCGCAATATCGCCGACATCACACCACTGCAATTTGCGACATCTCTGGCATCCCTTGATTTAAGTCAGAATCTCATAACAGATCTGAGGCCAATCGCGGGTCTAAGTTCACTCAAGAGGCTCTACGTAGCGAGCAACAAATTGACTGCGCTCCCCTCGCCCAACAAATGGACCGAAATGCTCGACCTCAACGTATCGTCAAATTATATTGGCGATATTTCAGCCTTGATTTCCATGGTGTCCCTACAGTCCTTCGATGTCAGTCGGAACAGAATCAGGTCCGCACAACCACTGCACCATGCTAGGTCCCTAAAAGTTCTCTACGCTGAGGGAAACGGCATCGAGGACATAACGCCCATCGCATCCATTGTCGGTCTCCAACAACTACATATCGCCAAAAATGCCGTATTTGACATCCGCCCTCTCGCCGACCTTGCCGCATTGAATCACACTAACTATTTAGATTTACGCGAGAACCCAATAAACCGTAGCGGCTGTCCTATACACGGCGAGAGTCTTGCTGTTACGAGCTTCTGTCAGAGCATATTTTTTGATCGCAATTGAATTTTGAGTGGAGCGTTGTGATGTTTTCTCGACAAGACGTAAGAACCGCGATGCTTGGTCTATGCACCTTGCTAACAGCTTGCCGTGGCACGAATCCCTCCACCTCTGAGCCTAGGTCCATGGTCGGGCTTCCAATAACTCTTGCCATCGCTGAAACTCTACTCGGCGAACTCATGCAAATCGGCCTTGAGCTCCAATGGAAAACTATTTCGTCTCAGTTGAATCATGCGGAACAGCAGCTTGGTGAGATAAATGCACACGACGTTGCGGACACGGCAAAAAAACTACGGGTTGAAAGCGACTCCAAATTTCGTGACGAGTTAAAGATCAAACTGAACTCGTTGCAAGACACGATGAGTCGGGACTACGTAGCCGGCAGTCCAGATAGTCACCAACTCATGGCCATCATGATTGACAAGGCTAATGACCTGCGCAATGCGCTTGAGGCACAAGCCACCCGTACTGACGACCCTAATCATACCAATGCGCTGGCTACCTACTCTTCTTATTTACTGGTGAGTTCACTCAGTCTCGCCATATTGACTGAGCGCGCTAGTCAGGCAGAAATCACCCCCAATGTCGACTCTGCTGTGCGGCACAAGCTCTGGGAGGCTGTAGCTAACTTAAGCAGAGACTGTGAGCGTTACATTCTGAAACTAAATGGCTCCATGTTCGCCCACTATGCCAAGACCAGACTGCTTAGCTATGACTACGAAACGCTACCAGGCAAGGTTGATTTCGGCTTTGCAGCGGATTTACGCATAAGATTATGTATGACTGACACAGCAGGAAGCAAATTCTGCAGCGTGCCAAGTCAAACAGTGTGTAAATCCGAGCTTCAGGCTGAATGCCTGTCAAAAGCGCGGACGGAAGCGGCAGCAGCACTTGCAAAAAGTGGCGAGGAGGATGCCGTGGTGGAAAAGGCAAGAGAGCGATTCTTTGCTGTGAATTTAGAAAGGTTTGCAGCTCGCGTCGTCGCCAACGCCAAACAACGCCAACAAAAAGCGTCAGCCCCAGGATCTTCTGGGCACTGACGCTTGCGTAAGCAGCTTACTCAGGAGGCTCAGTGATGGTGATGACCATCGGGGCCGTGAGCGTGGCCGTGCTCGAGCTCTTCTTTGGTCGCCTCGCGAATACCAACGATCTCCACATCAAAGTGCAGCGTCTCACCAGCGAGTGGGTGGTTACCATCTAGGACAACGAGGTCGCCTTCCAGGCCGATAACAGTGAAGATGATTGGATTACCTTGCCCGTCATCAGCTGCGAAACGCATACCAACCTCGAGCTCAGCATCGGGCGGAAACTGGTTGCGCTTGGCCTCAGTACGGAGAGCATCCACGACTTCGCCGTAGCCTTCTTCGGGACTAACAACGACCTGTTTACGCGAACCAACCAGGGCCCCGCTAAGCGCCTTCTCGAGGCCAGGCACGATCTGACCTGCACCGTGTAAGTAGGTAAACGGCTCGTCCTTGTCAGCGCGATCTATTTCCTCCCCCTCAGCGTTGGTGAGTCGGTAGGTCATGCTGACCACGGTGCCTTGCTTAATCATGGATCATCCTTCGCAGTTTTTAGGCCAAGTCGCCCCTGGGGGCTGAGTAAAGCCCCCACACTAGTGGAGTGAGGATAAAAAAGCCAAGCAAAATTCTGGTATTCCTGGGACCTTGGAGCCAAGCCGCCTTATCATGCAACCAATGTACTCACCCAACCAGCGGTGATTTCAAGAGAATATTGATTTATAAGGAAATTATATTGAAATCATGGCATATGACCGGCCGCCGTGACAGAGGTTAAGCCATGAATGAGAGCCCCATCCGCGCCCGAGGCGCTAGTAGTAACCCAAACGAGATGCGCGTCTATGGCGTCAATGCCTGCACTGCCCTTTGGCAGGCGCGTGCGGCATCGATCATCCGCGTCTATGTGACCAAGGATATGATGGCTCCGTTTAGCCCACTACTAAAGTGGTGCGCTAAACACAAGAAGGCTTACCACGTCGTCGATGACGATGCGCTCGCAAAGGTTGCCCAGTCGGTGCATCACGAGGGCGTCCTCATCTTAGCGCAGGCCCAGCAGCCAATCAGCGACAACGAATGCCTCGACATCCTTGGCGCGCGTCGCGGTCCGACCGTCGTTCTGTATCTCGACGGCGTTCAGAATCCTCACAACGTCGGTGCCATAGTGCGTCTAGCGGCACATTTCGATGTCCCTATGATCCTCGGGGCCGACGGTGAGCTACCGCGGCTGACTCCAGCCGCCGCACGCATTGCCGAAGGCGGGATGGAGCATGTCCAGCTTGGGATTTTAAAAAAACCTAAAGCCGTCATCACTGAGCTCAAAGCTCTCGGCTTCAAACTCATTGGCACCTCGAGTCACGTCAAGGACTCGATCTACACTTCCCCCCTACCAGATCGCTGCATTCTAGTGATCGGCGGCGAAGTCGAGGGTGCCTCGGGACGACTCCTGGCCTTCTGCGACGAAGTGCGTGCCATCCCTGGAACAGGTCATGTCGAAAGTCTCAATGTCGCAGCAGCGACCGGCATCTTTCTCGCTGAATTTTGGCGCGGTCATCGCGAGGCTGGAGGCACAGCTAAGCTGTGACCAACCCACCTCACACTACGGGCTACCTGGCGGCGCCGGGCTTTGTTGCTCAGCTCGTTGGCGAACTTCGTGGTGTCAGAGAAGTTCACGACCATTTGGTGCTTACCGATGGCCCACCGCAAGAGAGCAGCTGGGCCGAGAATATTTGGTACGATCCCCAAATCATCCAGGTGGCCTCCATCGGCGACGCCGCCAAAGCGCTAAAGTCTATCCAGCGGAATTGGTGGCCCTACGCCTGGCAACTACATAGGCGGCACGCCCTCATCCAGGAAAAGCTCCCCCATGTCGGGGCCAAGCCGTTGCGATTTCCTGAGCTCCCGCCCGTAGCACCGCTCGGATCATTCACTCTACTTGGGCCCACGACCTTACTTGCTTCGCCCGTCTGCCGCTCACCATTCCCCAACGGTGTACCGACCTTTGCTGAGGACACGAACGGCCCGCCTAGTCGGGCTTACCTCAAACTTTGGGAAGCTCTCACCCTACTCAAACGCTGGCCTACTCCCGGCGAGCGCTGCCTGGATCTCGGAGCCTCGCCAGGTGGCTGGACCTGGGTTCTTGCTAAGCTCGGAGCATCTGTCGTCGCTTATGATCGGGCAGAGCTGGCGCCCAATGTCGCCGCAATGAAAGGTGTCAGCGCGGTTAAAGGTGACGCCTTTGCCGCCACACCAGACAAGGTCGGGCAGGTGGACTGGCTCTGTTCAGATGTTATCTGCTACCCAGAGAAGCTTCGCGATTTTGTCCATCTGTGGCTCGACTCAGGCAAATGCAAAAACTTTGTTTGCACACTCAAGTTCCAGGGTGACTCGCACTACGGCGTCATCAAAGATATGCGCAAGATACCTGGCAGTACTGTTCTTCATCTCCATCACAACAAGCACGAAGTCACCTGGATGCTTTGCTCCGACGCCTTCACTAAAGCTGATTAATCCAGTATAGTTAGCTAAAATGCGATTCTATACAATTAATTACATTTAGCTTAAATCTGCCGGTAAGAGAGAGCCGATGATTCAAAGACTTCGTCTTCATGGATGGATCGCCGTATTTAGTTCGTGTGCGATTACTTCATGCTTGGCAAAACAGGCAAACATTGGCGCGCGCCAATCACGCTTATCCACATTTATGATTGGCGAGTTTAAACCGCAAAGCGGCGACCCAGCCTGGGACCGCTTAGAGGTTTCGCTCAAAAAATCAGGCGCGACAGCGCCGACAGCTATTCAAACATTTATGCTGCAGGACTTTACGAGTGGTACAGCCACCAACGTATCACTGACGATACCACAAGGAACCTATGCCATAGCGATGGACTACGCTGCTGCTGACGGGAAGCAACTCTACTCAGTGTGCACCAAAGATAAAGACAAGCTGTACGAAATATACACGCCGCAATTCACAACCTCACTACCGATATGCCGCATCGACGCCCCACAACCGTCTGGTACCGTGGATGTCACACCATCGAGTAACGTTACCATCACACCGGTAGTCGGTGATTCAAGGCCACTACCCAGTGCTCAGTC
This sequence comes from Deltaproteobacteria bacterium, assembly GCA_016874735.1. Taxonomy (NCBI): domain Bacteria; kingdom Pseudomonadati; phylum Myxococcota; class Myxococcia; species Deltaproteobacteria bacterium. Next base: position 14,513 of record VGTI01000010.1, on the reverse strand, counting down.
GCAGCAGCTGCCCCCGGTCGCCCAACAGAGCAGTCCAGGCTGCTCGGCGACTAGTCCTGAAACTGGCATGAAAACCGTAAACGTCAATGTGAACGGCGCCAATCGAACCATGATCCGCGTCGTCAGTCCGACCTATAAGAGTTCTCACGCCTACGCTCTTGTTATTGGATTTCACGGATTGGGCCTAGACGGCAACTCGCCTCGCAACCACCATAAATGGCCTATCATCGAAGATCTCGGTAAGAACGATGCCATCTTTATCTACCCTAATGCCGCCGGAGGTAGCTGGAGCCCGTACCCTGGGAGCCCCGATTTCGCCTTTTTCGATGCTATCGTCAAAACCGTAGGAGATGAGTACTGCCTCAACAAAAACCGTGTCTTCGTCCATGGCTTCAGCAACGGTAGCTACTTTGTCAATGCTCTCGCTTCTGCTCGATCAAGCGCTATCCGTGGAGTGATCTCGGTCTCTGGCGGCGGCACAGGCTCGAAAAAGCCAGCTATGGTCATCCACGGACAGTCAGACGGAACCGTTGGCTTCTATCAAGCGCCGGGACTCGTCAGCTCTTATGCCTCAGCTAATGGCTGTAAGACGCCAGTAAATACATCTGAGATAAATAATGAAAGCTGTCGGCTTTTAACGGGGTGCCCGGCTGATCTACCAGTCTGGTTCTGTCCATGGGGTGGCGGACACCACTGGCCTGAATATTCACTGCCCTTTGTTTGGAGATTTATCTCGTCATTACAATAAGGCCTATTTAGCCTAAGCGGGAGAAAGTAGATGAAACACCAAGGTATCATGCTAGTCGCCTCCATTGCTGTGATACTCGCCTTGGGATGTCGCTCAACCGGAAAAGACTCATCATTCAAAGACGGCGGAGAATTTAACCTCGCAATCGAAAAAGATAAACTGCGCAAGGCCATTGATCTTATAGTTAAAGAAGAAGAGCGACTCGCTCTAACCATCAAGAACTATCCGCCTCGGTCAGAAGACGATATCTCTGGGTCATTCCGCACCTACCAGGATCAGATGAATGCGTTAGCAGAGACTAGCCTTTTTTATCCCGATGACACAGATCGAGGTGCCGCCTTTAAGGAGGTATGGCAAAGCTATCCTATTCAGGTGCGGGACACTCTGCTACTCCACTCATTGGAGTATGGATCCAGCCCGGGTGACAAGATCTACCTGAGCGCTATTCTAGCAAATCCCTTTAACTACGATGTTTATTTTACAGAAGATGACCTATTAAATGCAGCACGACGCCTTGGTGGGGTACTCAACGGAGTCAGCTGGAATGGATCAACTGAACGCTTTGACTACGCAGACCCAAAGACCAAATTAGATGTGCTGATCCTTGCCTCAAAACTCAGCACAGATACCCTTAGCACCATCAATTTGCTTGAGAGAAATAATCTCATCACTCCACTGCGCGTCAACCGGCATACCGCTGATCCTGCGACACGTGCCGAGCTGTTTGATCTGGTCCAGGGACAGCTCACTGCCAATGTGTTTCACCGAATTCTTGGTTCCGAGGGCAACCGTATTGCTGTGACCAAGGCTGTGCACAGAAAACTTTATAAAGACCTCAAAATGACGCCGCAACTAGACGACAGAGCCTCTGATTATCAGGATATCTACGTCACTAGCGTCCCAGGCAGAGAATCTCAGCGGCAGCTCCTTACAGCATGCACTAATCTCCGTGTTGAAGGGAACGAAGGAACCACCTCGGTTTACCCCTCTACCGCCTATATCTCATTTGGTGAGCTATCATTGCTCAATCTCTATCCACAACAACCTCTCAAAATAACCTGCGACGACGACACCTATACATTTGCCATTGAAAAGCTGAAGGCAGAGGCTCTGTCATTGCCGCCGGAATATGATATCCGCAACTACAGCAATAACGGCGAAATTAATGTCCTTTTGACCTACGCCTTTAGCAACGAGACCGATGCTAAACTATTAAGTGGTATCGTCACCTACCTAGCGACCAAGGGCTTCTTTATGAACCCAGCTACAGATATCAAACGAGGCGTCCCCACTCTTGATGCATTCAAGGCAGCTTTCAATGAGTCGGATATTTATATTCCCGCAGCGCATTTGCTTGACTTGAACACCTTTGAGCTAGGGACCGATAAATCAACAGTGATGACCTTTACCAAGAAATTTAAGCATAAAAGTGGCGTCACCTTGAGGGCCAAAGTGACAGGATTTTTCCCCGAAAAAAATTCTGGTCAAACCAAGCGACTCAATCGCGCCGACCTTGCTCAACTACTGGCAGCCCGCCGGACCGTGAATCCAGACTCGCTATTCGTACTGACCACATCATGCCGCGCTACCGACGCCATCAGCACGTGGACGAGTGCTTATAGGCAATCGCTTGAACTCGACATAGCCGCCGGCAAACTTAAAGAGGTAGGACAGGCCAAGGACCTGATCCATGCAATTGCGCCGGAGGGTAGTTTCCCAACTGGGTCTCCTAGCGAGCTGCTTTTGGACTTTATTGGACCTATTGAATCGCTCAAAATCATTTTTGAAGGCGGAAAACCCGAAGATGTTTATGTGTACCTGCAAAAACCCATCAATCCAGATCGATTTGTGAAATTCATCCAGCGCGTCGAACGACTGGTATCGGGTAGAAAGGGTCACATTGAGCCAGTGCATTTTTTCCCGAAATATAACCTCAGTGAAAAAGAACTATTGGACCAAAAAGGTTTCGACTATAAACTAACAAAAGTCAGCCCCACACCAGCTAACTAAGTTCCTCTAGGTTCTCTCTTTGGAGGCAGGATATGTTGCAGATAATTAAACAGGCAACGATATTAGGGCTTGTTATCCCGCTGAGCTTCGTCCTGCACGGTTGTGCTGTGTTACATAAGGCGCAACTGGGTGATATTGATGGCCGCTCAAGCAAGAACGGTACCCCCATCAGTATTAAGGTTAGTGAGACTACGGTGGATTTTGGCGAGGCTGCAAGAATTGCGCGCAATCTCGGTGGTAGTAAATCCGGCGCCAACGTATTAGGCAATGCCGCCTCGACTTACGAGTCATATTTCCAATACGGTCCCCGTACGGGCACACCGGTATTTAATGAGCTGTACGCACGGTCGGTACCCAATGAGTTGGCCGAAAAGTGTCCCGGCGGTCGGATTACAGATATGATTTCTATCCGTGAGACCAGAGCCTATCCTGTGGTCAAGGGCGAAATAGTTCGCGTCGACGCGGTCTGCATCAAATAATTGGAGTTCCCGTGATGTCAAAAATAAAAATGGGCGTCATCAGTACTGTGATCGGCGCAATGCTCATAACCTCGGGATGTACTTACACGCGTGCCATATCTCAAACTAATGTTCCAAGCGAACGCGGCAAGGTCGTCGAGGCCAGTGTAGAGCGGATGATGTTCCTTGGGATCGCTTTTGACAACGACGACGTCCCAAAGCTCGTGGAAAAGCTGAGAGACAAGTGTCCCAATGGCGCAATCCGCGGCATTCTGACCAAGGATTTGAGCACCAGCTACCTCATCGTCATAGTGCGCAAGACTATTGCTCAGGGTTACTGCATCAAAGAAAACTTGGCTGCCGATGACGCTGATACCAACTTAAAGGCGGCCGAGCTTGAGACGGAGGCAAAAATATGAAGACATTGCTACGACTAACGTTAGCGACCCTCGCTGCGACGACCCTCTCTAGCTGTGTGACGGTTAAGTCAGTAAGCATCAGTCAAATTCCCGAAACGAGCCAGCGCAAGCAAGTTGTTAAGGCAAGCGCCACATCGCCTGTGGTCTTCTTGATTCCATTTAATACGGATTATATCGAAGAGGCCCGTGCCGACCTCCTACAGGCATGCCCAAACGGTCATATTGAAGGCCTCCTCAGCAAGCACGAGGACACCAACTACTTTATCGGCTTGGTGTACATGCAGAAAGTTAATTTCACTGGTTACTGCCTCCCCAAGATTGCCATGACACGGGCTAAAGCTAAGAGAAAGGGCTAGGAGCATGATTAAGAGGACCCAGTCTATCGTGAAACTTCTGCTCGTCTCAATTTTAAGTATGGCCAGCGCGTGCTCCTATTCCATCCACCAGCAATACATAGGATCCATGGATCCAAACGCCAGTTACGGCAAAGGCAAATGGGTTGAAGCGACCAGCTCTGATTTTGTGATCCTGAGCTTTGCCATGCAGTCTAATTACGTCGAAGATGCCTACCGACAATTAGAGAACCAATGCAAAGGCCGGATCGCCCAGGTCACAACAGAGCACCTAACAGCGTACAAGTTTCTGTCTTATGAGCAGAAATTAGTGCTAAAAGGCCTGTGTCAAAGCTGAGACGCTACGCGTATTCTTTGCAAAAACTGAGTCAGCCGGTGCATGAGTACTATGCGACCATTTTTTCCGGCGTGTAATAAAAAATAAAAATTATCAGCGCTGTTTAAGTTCGGTTAGTGACTGTCCAACTATGTCATGACGGTGCCAAGGTGCGCCACACGCGTAACTGCGAGCAAAGATACCGGGACGGACTAATTAATGAGTACAGCGGTAGTAAGACTTCTCCGTGGTGGCCAATCAAAATTGCTCACTAGCTAGTAGTACCAAGGTGCAAGCTTCCTCAACTTGGATACCCGCAGCCTTTGCTTTTGCTGCCAATGAGGGATTTTCAGCACCAGGATTCAAAATAATCCGTTTTGGCTTAGCGGCTAAAACCTGGTCGATCATGCCATCCATGATTTTAGGACCGACATAAACCGTAATGGTATCGATCGGAACTGGTATGTCAGCTAAAGCAGCTACTGTCTTGATACCCGCGACCCCAGGTTTAGCAGGATTGACGCCTAGAATATCACTAAACCCCGCGGCTAATAGTCGCTGTCCTGCCTTAAAACTGTAGCGTTCAGGATTATTGGAAAAACCGAGGATAACGATACGAGCTGAAGTCTTAGTCTTTTGCATAAGGTTATTTACTCCCAATACATATATAAACAGACTAAACTTTTTTCGTAAACCCACCTATCCATCCGGCAAAACTCCGCGCATCCATAGCCCCCGACCTTCGCGCAACTTCTTGGCCGTTGCTAAATATCATCACCGTCGGGATTCCGCGTACACCAAGTCGCGCTGAAGGAGCTGGATGATTCTCAGTATTTAGTTTTAAAAAAACCGCATGTCCGGCGTTGGTGGTAGCCACTTGGGCAAAAGTGGGCGCAAACGCAAGGCAAGGTCCACACCAAGGCGCCCAAAAATCGACGATCACTGGCACCGGACTCCTCGCAATGAACTCACCCAACTTGCCGTCATCTACATCGACAGTTGGTCCTTGTATTGCCAAAGGTTTTTTACAATGCGCACATACTGCCGTACTAGCACGCTCAGTATCGAAGCGATTAATTTTGTTGCAATATCCACAAATCGTATAAGACTTACTCATAACTCATGACCCCTGCGTGGCCCCGCCCATTCAGAGACACTCCCAACAAATATGGGTCGCAAAATTAGTTTGGCAAGCCCAGCATGACTTTGGGGCTCAATAGCAGCCTCAAATCTGGCTCCAAGTGAGCATCGGACCTTTGGATCAGAGCCCGCGCCCATGGTGGCACGAAGCGGGGCGGAGCGATGAGACCAGAGACGATGAATTCTTTCAGCGCTTTCAGATCTGCGAGCGCCATCCGCCCAAGAAATAGATCTTCCAGGTCGGTAAACTGACGTTGACGGAACGATGAAACTAGAAAGTTATGGACCTCAATAAGTCCCTTCAAATAAACAACATCCTTGGTAAAGACGTGGCGCCCCCGTACATCACCACCTCGAAAGACCCGTGCCGTCGACTGGAAGCTCTCGCGTTCGGACTGCCCAGACTCGAGAAAAAAGCGAAACACATCGATAAAATCGCCACCATCTAGGGCCATGGCGATTGCCTTAATGCGCATGGCGATGCGACGCAGGCGCCCCATGTCCATCGTGGCCGTGATTAGCTCGGCATAGGTAGCAAGCCCCTCTTGTGTCGTGACTGTGCGTGGAGCACCGAGGGCTAAACTCTTAAGATATGGCTGCTCACGACCATTAAGACGGGTTGCCGAGTGCACATAGAGTTCGTGCTCACGCAGCTGATCGACTTCCGCACGAGTGAATGTGGTCATCCCGCGAATGCGAATTCGTTCGGCACCTGCGGCTGCTTTGGCTGTAATGGTCTGATCAACTACGACAGAAACTTTGTGAGGACGAAAAAACTCCGCGGCAACTTGTCCCAGCTCTGCAGCCACTTGCTCCGGCGACAGTGTAGGCTCTGAGCTCGAGGTATCGCTATCGGCAGCCTGGGCACTGAGTTGTAGAAACTCATCGGCAAGGCTGAGGTTAGACGTCGGACCATTGAACTCGTGCGGCGTCCCGTAAAGTGACTGGGATAGGAGACTAAAATCGGGGGTACCGACGTGCTCGAGCATCCGGGCGGCAGCGATGTAACTTTGTGCCGTCGCCGCAATATAGTCGCCAATAGGGTGTCCGGTCCCTGCTGCCTTGACAACGTCCTCGAGGGCAAAACAGCGCTCCGCTAAGTTTAGGCGCGGGTAGTCGACATTTGGCAGCCGTGGATGTCCCTGCCCCCAGGCCGTAATAAATTCCTGGTAGGCCGTGGTCGGCCAGGCCAGACAGCTGAGGACCTTGATCGCCGATGCAGCAGCGACGAGCTTAGCATCTAGCTCGCGAAAATAGGCAAGATCTCGCGCTGGTGACGTCAGTGTCATTGCGGTACTTTACTCAGGAATTCCCTCGTACGCTGATGCTTGGGTGCGGCAAAAAACTGCTCCGGCTCACCCTCTTCAACAATGAGTCCACCGTCCATAAACACCACCCGATGGGCTACCTGACGCGCAAAAGCCATCTCATGCGTGACGACCACCATGGTCATGCCGAGCTGCGCGAGATCTCTCATCACAGCCAGAACCTCTCCCACTAGCTCAGGGTCAAGGGCCGACGTCGCCTCGTCGAAAAGTATAAGCGCAGGCTCCATAGCCAATGCCCTCGCGATCGCCACGCGTTGCTGTTGCCCACCTGATAGTTTGGCCGGGTACATTTCAGCCTTATCCGCTAATCCGACTCGATTTAAGAGCTGCCTGCCTGCTGATTCCGCAGCGTCACGACTTAGTCCTTTGACCCACATCGGTGCCGCCGTCACATTGCCCAGTGCCGTCAGATGCGGAAACAAATTAAAGCGCTGAAAAACCATTCCGATCTGTGATCGTTGGGCGTTCAGCTCGCGCTCAGCCAAAGGCATAAAGCCGCGCTCACCCACCGTGCCGAATGCCGGCTGACCCCGAAAGCTTATACTTCCGCTGGTCGGGTATTCGAGTGCATTCAGGCAGCGGAGCAAGGTCGATTTGCCGCTGCCGCTCGGACCAATAATCGCGACGACCTCGCGCTCGCGCACGGTCAGGTCGATGCCGCGCAGAATGGTGGCGTCACCAAATTTTTTGGTCAGGCCCTTAACATTTAATAGCACGCCGCCCATGCGATCACTTGGAGCCCCGGGATCACGCTGATCCTGGGAAAGCCGGGGCACCTGGGGAACCTGATTCATACACCCCTCACTGCCAAACGGCGTTCAATCCGACCAGCTAAGGTTGCCAGCGACCATACGATCAGCAGATAGCCTAAGGCTGCCCAGCCGTACACTTCCCACGGCCTAAAGTACTTAGCACCCAGTCGCTGCGTGACGTATAGCATCTCGCTCAGTGCTATCACCGATACCAGCGACGTATCCTTAGCCAAGGCCGCTAGCTCGTTGACCACTGGTGGAATCATCCGCTTAACCGCTTGCGGCAGGATGATACGCGTCATAGCCAGGCCGTGACTCATGCCCAGCGCCCGTGCAGCCTCCATCTGGCCACGATCGATGGACTCTATACCTGCACGAAAAATCTCCGCCAGATAAGCTCCGGCATTTAGTGACAGAGCCAGGATACCCGCCGGCATGGCGTCGAGTCTGATGTCGGCCAGAGGTGGCAGCGCAAAGTAGATAAATAGTATTTGCAGCAGTAACGGAGTGCCCCGAAAGAGCGTGACGTAAGCCATCACCGGCCACCTGAGAAACCGGTGCCGTGACAACCTGGCAAAAGCCAACAGAAGGCCTAGAAACATACCCAGTACACCGGCCGCGATGGTGAGTTCCACCGTCAGCGTCATACCATCGAACAGCTGAGGGAGGACTTCCTGCAGCGAGAACTGCCAAAACGACTGTGACTCGTCCATGCTCAGCCGCCCACTTCCTTGCCGAACCATTTGAGGTGCAGCTTCTTCATGGTGCCGTCGCGACGCATATTGGCGATCATCTGGGTCACCTCAGCGCTGAGATCTTTGGCATCCTTGCGGAGTGCCACGCCAATCGGCTCTGGCGCTATGGCGCGGCCGCTAACAATCAAATGTTTGGGATCTTGCTTGACGAAATATAATCCCACTGGCTCATCGATCACAATCACGTCAGCCTGCTTGGCCCGCAGTGCTGAGAGGGCATCGGTGGCCATCTTGAAGCCCTTGATACCGGCAATCGCTAGACCGTTTTTTTTAGCCTTCTCGACGTAGGCCGCTGACGTCGTGTCGACTTGTACAGCCACCACCTTACCAGCAAGATCGGCCTCTTTGACGACAGGCTTGTCGTTAGGCGTCACGAACACCTGCGACACTTGCATATATTCGATGATGTCGAGCTGTTTCAGGCGCTCGGGCGTGATGTTCATCGCCGAGCAAATCATGTCGTAGCGCTTGGCCATGAGACCGGCGATGATCCCGTCCCAGCTCATCACAACGAACTCAACCGGCACGCCCAAACGCTGGGCAAACTCTTTGGCCAAATCGATATCGAAGCCGTCAGGATTACCCTTGGCATCGGTGGTCTCCATCGGGGGATAGGTGACGTCGATGGCCACCCTAAACTTACCGGCCTTTTTAATGGCGTCGATGGTAGGGGCGGCTGCGGCCATGGCTGATCCGGCCAGCGACGCCCACAGCAAGAAAATACTCAAAAATCCCGATACCATACGCATGGCGAGTTCCTATTGGACTAGGGGTCGTAAGTATACAGGAGTAACAAAATTTTGCCGGTGCAGCAGCTAAATTTCTGCTAGTGAGCAAGCCCACGACGTAACTCTGTCAGCTGCTCCCTAGTGGCTGGGTCGGATGCATGCTGAGAGAGACTCTCGAGCAGCTTTGTCACTTGGCTTTGATTGCCACTGTCCTGAGCCCGAGCCAAGGCACCCCCGAGCGCCATCGCATCACCCGAGGCGAGTGACTTCCCAGCCAAGTCAGATACGACGCGGAACCAAGCCTCATCCGGTGGGCGTGCAGCCAGAGCACGGACTACCGCCGCTTGGTCCTTGGCGGCATCAGGTCCGGTGGCTCCCTCGTAGGAGCGGCGTAGGAACTCAACCACGCCGCTGTCTCTCGCCGCACGTAGGGCAAAATAGGCCTCCTCTCGCACCGCTGCCGACGAGCTGTCACTTAGGTGCTTCATGATCGGTGCCAGCTGTTGTGGCCCAAGGTTGCCCAGTGCCGCCAAGGCATCATAGCGCTCGTTGTCAGAGGCCGCAGACGCCAGCCATTGATCCATCGTAGACTCAAGATCGGCGGCTCGCGTCTGGTCCATCGCCGCGTCTGATTGCCGGAGATGGCTGCCCATGATCCCAGCGGCAAGTTTGGCGCGCTGCACTAGCTGTTGGTCGCCATGCTCTCCGGCAAAGGCTACCACCGCTCGCGTCGCCTCCACACTCGGATGCGCGACAAATCCTAAGGTCGTCAGCACGCGTGAGGTAAAATCGGTGTTCGCTGCATGCTCGCGCGCCATGGTCACCAAGGTTTCTTGAGCCAAGTCGGAGCCCACGGCTCCCAGCGCTTTGACAAACCCGCGTACGCGCGCATCATCCAGCGGATAATCAGCCATCGACTGCCTAAGACGCGCTATCGACGAAGGGTGCAGCGCCAGCCAAGATTTTAGCTGCAGGTACTGATCCTGTGTCAGAGGATCACGCCCCCCTTGCTGGCGCAAAACGGCTAGTAGTTGTGATTCGTCAAGATCACCAACCTGGGCCGTATCGATAGCATGATCCATAGTCAGCATCGAATCGCTGGTTCCTTGGTCAGGTGTCCTTTGGTTCATAAGTTCACTATTTAATGCGGCAACAGTTTTATTGGATGCGTCGACAAGGTGCAGAGTCAAATTTGTCTCACCGATGAGACGGCGATCAGAGCGACTAAAAGCCTCAGATTCACGCAGCTCTAGATGCGCCAAACCACCGCAATGGGGGACTAGCTCACCTTTGGCGCGGCCATCTATGATTCTCGCCCCATCGACCTGAGAATCCCTTGTCGCACTATGCCATGATTTTTCGAAGGCAATAGGCGCATCACCGAGGCTCTGACAACTGCCACTATAGCCGTACCGTGCCGTTACTTTGACATCAGATCTGGTCTCTTGATGCTGCAAATCATTCTGCTGCGATGCGGGGAAAGCCACGGTGAGCCGCTCGCCCAGCGCCCGCCAGAACACCAGCGCTGTATGCGTTTGATTGGATGCACCCAGTCCGTGTCGCTTTAACTCTGCCGCATCTGGCACAGAGAAACCGAAACCCGCGGTGTTCAAGAGCACGTAGGTGCCAGCTTGTAACTCCGGCATGACGGCCGTCATGGCGTCGGGTACATTTTGAGCGGTAAGTCGCACCCATCCTACTTGAGGGCCTACTTGAGGGCCTACTTGAGGGCCTACTTGAGGACCTACTTGAGGGCCTACTTGAGGACCTTGGAGATCGCCGCTCGTAAGCACTGCTAACGTAAAATTGCCAGAAAGTAAGTAACGGCTTTCGCCGATGCGACCACCGTAACTGATGTCGTAGCTAAGCACCGTGCCTGGCGCGATGAGGTCTGCCCGCTTGGATGGCTCGTGTGATCGCTGCTTGGTGGGTTGCGACTCCGGTGTCAGAGTCGCAAGGCTGGCGGTTTGGTCGCCACTATCTTTATCGCTGACGCTCTCATGTGAGACCGAGAAGTAGAGACCAGAGAGAGCCGCCGCAGTCGCGCAAACCGTCAATATGAAATAACGCTGCTTCATGCGGAAGCCCTCGGCTCTCTATCTACTTACTTGCGTGCAAGCTTCTTGTCGCTCTTTGCAGGCACGGCTGGAAGATCGGCAATCTTGCCGCTCTCTGCATACATTTTGCGGTTGACGTTGTAGCCCTGCCAATCAACTAGGGTCTTGCTGTATTCCTTCTCGTCTTTGCCAAGGCGCGCCGCGAGCTTACCCGTGACTGACCCTTGCAGAGCTTCGAGCTCGATATCGCCGACGGCATCAAATTTGATACTGGGTTGCTCTGCATTCGGAGAGAAGTGTACGCCAATCGCATTGCGCAGAGCAGTATCGGCTAAAAGTAGCTGACCCTTAGCGGCACCGTAAACAATCTCTAAATCAACATTGGACTGAACGTAGCCTGTTGCGTGGACGCGCGGCGTTGCCGCTAGCTCGACTCCAAAATTACGCGCCCCTGCATCAACGGCAAGTTCGGCATTACCTTGGATCCCATAACGCACAGGCACCGGGACGGGACCGATTTGAATGGTTGTCGTTTGCGCCAAGTCGATATCATGGTCTGGCCTAAACGTGTGACGGTATACCGTACCGACATCGAGATCCTGGTGCGCAATCTCATAACCCAGCACCAAGGCGCTAGCACGCAGGTGGGAGCCGGCCGCGGTGGTGTCGGCAGCAACCTTGCCGTTAATCAGATCGGCTTTGACACCAAAAAATCCAGCCTCGACACCTCCCGTAGCTTCGGCCAGAAAGCTACTGCAATCATAGCGGAGGGTGATCAGATTACTGACGCTCAGCTTACCGACCTTTTCCACAATAGGCTGGCTATAGGGAATGGTCTTCTCGTAAGAGCTATCACAGGCGGTTGCACTCGCAGTCCCCTGCCAAACTAAACCCAAGGCGAATCCGCTCACCATCAGTGGACGTAGCATCTCAGCACTCCTTACTTGATTGATGTTTAGCTGCATAGCCGACCTAGCCGGCCCAAGTGTTCTTATTATTTCTTCACCAAACTAGGACCAATTCATCAACAAAGCTAGAGCTAAGTGCACCGTGAAAATGAGAAACCACCGATTTTTTCCCAAGTCGCCAAAGGCACGCCTAAACCGCAACGTTATGACCTCTTAAAAATCAATGATTTCGGTATTTTAGGCAACCCCCACCAGAACACTCAACAAAACATTAAAGTTTTAACCAAAAAATACCGATAAGCGGGATGAAGTTTAGAGTTTAACGAGGTCTCACATGCAACTAGCCACTAGAGTTATCTGGCTTTCCAGTTTTGCGTACATGTTCACCCTACCAGCGGGCTGCGGCGCCGCCGGTACTAAACGGGCATCCACGGCGGCAAGCGCCGACGAATCAGAAATCGAAGAAGGCGCCGATGCAAAGAAGGCTCTCACCGAAACCAAAAAGCCTTGCGGCACCACAACGGGCACGGTGACAACGAACATCACAGCGACCCCGGGACCTGTGCAGCTACTAGAAACAGCCCCGCCTCCCCTACCGGCACCGGCACCGGCGCCAGCGGCAACGCCAACGGCGACCGCTGCTTCAGATAAGAACTGCACGCCAGCGACAACGCCTCCACCTGCGACGGCCAACGGCGCAGGCACAGGGACCACTCCTCCGCTCGTGCCACCGCCCGCTGGCAACGGCGCGGGCACTCCTACAACGCCGACGCCGCCGGCAGGCCTACTATTCACCGGTAAAACCCTCGAGCAATGCAACGCCGAAGGCAAGGCCTGGGTACCGGGCTCTGGCGGCGCTGCTACCTGTGGCGACGCACTCGTCAGTTGGTGCTGCAGCTTGCCTGAAGCGTCGAATCAGTTCCCAAGTCTTGCAGCGCAGCTTGGTGCGACGATCGGCAACAACGAAAAAAATGGCCTGAAGCTATACAACTGCTCTTACGCTAACAGTAAGTTCACGATGCACTTCGTGAAATCAGACACGACTGGCATGCGTTTTAGCACCAGCTATTGGGACAAAGTCACCCCGACCCCCAAAGCAGCGCCAACCAGCTGTCCGCTGCCCAAAGCGGCTAGCCTTGGCCTCTAAGCTTAGGTGACACTTTAAATGACTCACAAATGCCCAGGATACTTTAGGCATAATTGTAATCTGAGCGCCTTGCGGCTGAGCCTCTTAGCCGTGGCGGCGCTCGCAGTCACCCACTGCCAAACGGTGAGACCGAAGCCCAGTGAGCTGCGGATCGCCGGTGGCTCAGTCGTCGGATCCGACCGCTTCCACGAAGTGATCGAACTGCGTAGTGAAAATGGCTCGCTATTTAGTGAGCAATGCACTGGGACCTTTATCGCTCCGCGCGTGATCTTGACCGCAGCGCATTGTGTGTGGAAGCAGCCTGACGCACGCCTAGGCCTCGTCGGCTTCGGCGATGATTTCAGCGATTTCGAAGACCGCCCTCGCAAACGAGTGCCCAATCCCTATGCGGATGACATAGCCGAGTTGGAAGCGAATCCCGGCTCGCAGCGCATCTCGTTTGGCCTCCCCGGTGATAGCGGCGCCAACCGCAGTACCAAATGCTACCGTGTCGCCTCTGGATGGGTCGTCGGTGCCGGAGGTCCTGGATCAGGACACGATTATGCGCTAGTCATCGTGGACGAAAAAGACGCCGCGATCACTATCGCCAAACTGGCAGTGCAGTCGCCCACAATCGGTGCAGCAGCAACCTACGTGGGATTCGGCTGGGATAAACAAATGGGCGTTGATCACGGCATTAAGCGTGAGGGCGTTAATCAAGTGCGCGAGGTCAAAGAAGACGGTGTGATATTGAGTTATACAGAGGGCAATCTAGCACCCATCGTGCGCGAGGGTGATTCAGGCGGTCCACTCTTTGTGAATCACGAGCTAGCCGGCGTAGCCTCAGCCTTACAGTACGCCATGCCCCGTCAAGTTTGTGATCAAGGCACCTGTCGTGACATCAATGCGGACGTTGGGTTTCATGTTGACATCAACCACCAGCGCAACCGGGACTTCATCAACAAAGTTCTGCAACAAGTTGCCAGCGGTGAAATTGATCCTAGTTCCGCCAAAGGGTGTGCCCCTCGCAACAAGGTGGAGCATTTGCGGTTTTTGCAGAAGGGCGGTTGAGGCATAGGCTCTACACAGGCACCCCTGCAGCCGTAACCACCCGGATTTATGAGTTTATAAACACAAACTCATCACCCAACTCAAGATTATTGCTGGCAGTCCGAAAATCAATGCACAGTGCGACGCAATGGGTGGCAAAAACTTACCTTTATCCCTTGTGCCGTAAAACTCCGTCGTTCACGGCGGAGATATAAGGCACGCGCCCGAGCGAGTACGCAGTATCTCGCGAGTCCTGCTTAGTTGGGGTCCTCTGTAAGGCTGTTAGTCAAGCAGAAAAGTTGTCTGCCGTCTTCCATGTCACTCGAAAGGACCAGTGTCACCTGCTATAAAGTGCACTTCCATCT